>JBHHUV010000440.1:0-2181 GCA_046754005.1 Phycisphaerae bacterium
GATCCTCGTCATTCATTGTAATCCTCGCCCAACATCCCCACTCAGCCGGCCAGATGTTTGTGCCGGTCCGATCTTTCATTGTCATGGTTATCAACAGCCTAGGCAAGTTCATGCCGGACTGATCAATCGGGAAAAGCAAATCGATTACGAATTACAGGAAGCTGGATTGGATTGCGCCATGAGTATTGTAGAAGACCGGTCCCGAATTCGATTTTCAATCGATCTTACGATTTACCAATCGGACTGCACATGTTAGAATGCCGGGAGATTCGTGTGGCACAGAATCTGATGATTCGCATTATCGTCAACGACACCGATCGAAAACCAATTACGTATTACCATTGTTTGATCGGAATCCCGTCTATCACTCGTCGATTGTTCTGAGAGCGATGGGGTACATGGAAGTTACAATTATTACGAGTGTCAACAGCAATGCACTCAACCGCAATCGTCGTCCAGGGATCGTATATGGGCAACCGAAAACCGGAATCATCGGATCGCGGACAATTCCCTACGACCCATTGGTCACTCATCGGCCGGGCGGGTGGGGATGAGGGATCCAAGAGCAGGCAGGCACTGGGACAATTGCTCACGCGATATCAACCCGCGATGCGTGTTCACCTGATCCACTTCAAGCAGATCGGGGAGCACCGCGCCGACGATCTGCTTCAGGAGTTCATCTCCACGAAATTCCTGGAACAGAACCTCGCGGCCGATGCCGACCCCGCACGTGGCAAGTTTCGCTCGCTCCTGCTCACATCCCTCGATCGGTTCCTGATCTCTCTGCAGCGCCGGGATTCCGCTAAAAAGCGGTCAGCAGACGTGGCGACCAGAATGGATCCCATGGCACTTGAAGCCGCGGTCTTGTCAGCTCAGCGGTCTGCCACTGATCCGTTTGATGTTGAGTGGGCACGGCAGACACTCTCGGAGACCGTGCGACGCATGAAGGTGGCCTGCAACACCGAGGGGAAACAGGATATACTGGCTGTTTTCGAGGCGAGGGTTCTGGATCCGATATTCAAGAGCACGGAACCAATCGACTACGACAGCCTCGTTGACCGGTTCGACTTCAAATCCCCGAGCCAGGCCGCGAACATCCTCATCACCGGTAAACGCATGTTTCAGCGGGTCTTGCGGTCCGTCGTGGCCGAATACGCCACCTCGGCCGAACAGGTCGACGAGGAAATCCGCGAACTTCATCAGATTCTTTCCGGCTCCGGCGCAGGATCGCACTGAATCGTGCGTACCAATAGGTGATAGTACCGGTGCGCCGGCGTGGTTCACCGCAGCGAGAAAACCCACCTGCTCCGACTCCGGAGCGTGGCCGAAGGAATGTTTCGAGAAAGGTTAGCCGACTATGACCTCTTCGATTCCTGACCCGTCGGACCCGTCCAGTCTGGCGCGGCTCATGAAAGCCTCCAATGGAAACGACAAGCTCTGGCAGCCGGACGAACTGGCGGCGATCCTGCGACATCAGCTTGCCGCGTCGATTGAATACGACCTGTCGCGGATGAACGCCCGCGCCGCCCTGAAGCTGAAAACGAACGCCGAATCCAAGGGCCTGCTCCTCAAGAGCTTTGCCGACCTGTTCGCCCATCCACACCCCCCGCTCGAACTGCTGGAGATGACCAAGGAATTCGCCAAGGCCAATCGGAACGATCCGGACCGGGGCGTTCCTGTCGAGATCTCGACGATGTTGTATTATGCGTGTATTGCCGCCGCGCTGGTGCACTGCCGGAAGCGGATCACCGGGCTGGATGATGCCACTCTGAGCAAGGGATTCCAGTGGGGCCGCGGGCAGCCCTGGGTGGATGAGACGACGGCCGGGCTGTTCACAGAAGCATTGCAAACCCTGGAGGGGGCGACGGGAGACGCGACATGAGCGAGGACCCGCGCGAGAATCCGAACGAGGATCCGCAAGAGAATCCACATGGGGAGCCACGCGATAACCCAGGTGAAGGCGAGGATCGACCGACCAAACCGGTAGATCCTGCCCGCTTGCCGACGGTCTCGGCGGGCGGTGGTTCACCTGCCGGTCGATCTAACGAGCCGCCACCCGAGCGGATCGGGCCATACAAGATCCGCGAGCAGATCGGCGCGGGGGGGATGGGGGTTGTCTATCTGGCCGAGCAACTCCGACCGGTTCGCCGAAAAGTAGCACTCAAACTCATCAAATCTAAC
>JBHHUV010000441.1:0-2174 GCA_046754005.1 Phycisphaerae bacterium
CCAGCATCATGAGCCCCGTTGGCTGTTTGCCGGGCGGATTTGTGTATAAGAATGAGGGAGTAAACCCGGGTCTTCCTGCGCACTCCCTATTCTGACTTGAGGGGGTGGCGGAACACAGCGCAGGGGTCACTCACCACCGAACAGTCACCACAACTGCTTTATCACTATACATTTACGTTGACACCACGTTCTATTGTGACCTCCGTTCAAAACAGACCGGAGCGGCAGTCTCATCCCCCCTCTGAGCCGGATTCGAGAAAAGTCTTGGCGCTGAGTCGGGCCTTGGGATATACTCGGACTTTCAGAGCCGAGTCATCATCGGAGAAGAGTCCGCCGTCCCGCCGACCGGGAGGAGCGGGAACGGGTGAGTTCTGTATTCTCATAAATCCACCAAACAAATCGATCGAAGGAGCTGAGCATGGTGCGCGCATACTTGCCGATCATCGGGCTGATGACAGGGATGTGGATCACACCGGCCTGGGGGCAATGGGCGGATTTTGCGGACGACACCGCCAACCGCCTGGTCGCCGCGCCCGAAGTCGGCGTCGATAACCCCGATGAAAAGGATTACGCCTGGGACGATCTCGACAATGACGGAGATATCGACCTGGTCGCCGTCTACAAGCTGATCGGCACCTCCAATTGTTCCGTAGACGACGCCTGTCGTCGAAATGCCCTGTTCATGAACGAGGGGATGGCCGAAGGCCACCCCATCAACGGCGTCCTCGTGGACCGAACCCTCGAATTCATCAGCAACGAGAACGGCACGATCGGCGTTGTCGGCAGTTCGGGCTTTCTGGATCTGACCAACGACCGCGACGTCGCCATCGCCGACGTGAACGGTGACGGCTGGAAGGACATCATCACCTCGACCACCCTGAGCGGCAATCTCGGAAAGATGATCTCCCACCCGCGTATTTATATCAATCGCGGACTCGACGGCGGCGGCCTCTGGCTGGGGTTCATATTCGACGACGTGGACCGCGTCCCCACGATGCCGGCCGAGCCCCGCTTCTGCGCCGTCTCGACGGGTGACATCGACGGTGACAACGACATCGACCTCTACTTCGGCGACTATCAACAGGGCGGATCCCGGCCGGTCGATTTGAACGATCGGCTCTGGATCAACGACGGCACCGGCTTCTTCACCGACGAAACGGCCGCGCGGATGACCTTCCAGATGGTTAATTCATCCTTCGGCATGGCAACCGCGATCGCCGACATGAACGGCGACGGCCGGGATGATATCGTCAAGGACACGGCGCTGACGAGCCCGATCCACGTTGCGATCAGCTATAACAACAATGCCGGCGCGGCCAATCAGGATGGCTTTTTTGATGATTTCAACGTTGTTTATTTGAATTCACCCTATCACATCACCGTCGGCGATCTGAACAACGACGGGCGGATGGATATCGTCATCACCGACGACGGCGAAGACCGCTACATCCTCAACCAGGGCAACAACGCCTCCGGCGTGTGGCAGGGTTTCCTGTTCGACGACGAGAACCGCGTGCCGACGATGCCTGCGGAGCCCAGGTTCTGCGCCGTCTCCACGGGCGACGTGGACGGCGACGGGGACGTGGACCTCTATTTCGGCGACTACCAGCAGGGTGGGCCGCGCCCGGTGGACCTCAACGACCGCCTGTGGATCAACGACGGCACGGGCTACTTCACGGACCAGACGTCCACCCGCATGACGGCCGTGATGGTGGAGTCGTCCTTCGGCATGGCGACCGCCATCGCCGACATGAACGGCGACGGCAAGCTGGACGTCATCAAGGACGACGCGCTCAATGCACCGCAGGGCGTCTCCATCAGCTACAACGACGGCACGTCCCAGGGCTTCTTCGCCTCCTACGAGGTTCCCCACAACTTCGCGCCCTACCACGTCACCGTCGGCGACCTGAACAACGACAACAAGATGGACATGGTGGTCACCGACGACAACGCGGACCGCTACCGTCTGAACATCGGAAACGGCTCCGACGGCCTGGCCAACTTCCAGGCCTCTCTGACGTTCACCTTCACGGGCGGCGGATTCGACGACGGCTTCGGGGGCAACAGCGTCATCGAGGACCTGAACAACGACGGCTGGAACGACGTCATCATCACGGACGTGGACGTGGACATCCCCGGCTGCAGCCGCCGCACGCACATCTACAGGAACCTCG
>JBHHUV010000442.1:0-2167 GCA_046754005.1 Phycisphaerae bacterium
CAGCCGGCAGTTTTTTTGTTTGCCACCGACTTCAGTCGGTGGTGGACGCCATCCACAACCCCTCAGCCGGCTTCAGCCGGACTTTCAATACTCATTCACGGCGAACGATTCCAACAAGCCCCGTTCACGGGGCTTTCCCGCTGAAAGCGGGCTTCAGACCGGCCCCTTGAGGCCGGTTAAACGCACTCCCCCAATAAAATCAGCCCGTTTCAACGGGCTTCCTGATAGAAAGATACTGGCTACCGGTTTCTGGTGACTGGACTAGCCCGAACGACACCCGCCGTTTGTGTCATAGAACCTCGATCTGAGCCGCATCCACATGGATTGGGTCGGCATTCTCCTGCGATCTATGCTATCAGTCTCCCAGCGGCCAGAAAAACCGCTCCCTGAGGGTGCGACTCTGATCGAGAAAAGACTTTCAAAAATTCGTCAAGGAATCTCGTCGTAAAGGTAGGGCTCGTTGGGTTCGTCGACCATGACAGCCGCCGGCGACTCTTCTGAGTCATCCGATTCATCCAACCGGGCTTCGATCGTTCGATGTTCCTGGGGATCGGAAACGACGAATGTGCGTACGTAGTCCAACTGTTTCTTCGCCGCGCCAAATTCAGGATCAATGGCGAGGGCCTGTCGCAACGCCTCGGCGGCCCACTCATAGTCTCGCATTTCCACACAGATCACGGCAACGTTGTAGTAGGCCTCTTCGGCGGGAACCACCCGGCTGAACTCGATGGCGCTATCGCCCAGGCGATTCGTGCGGGCCAGCGCGATGGCCAGGTTCATCCGGGCGCGCTCGAAGCGGGGCTTCAATGCAAGGGCGTGTCGAAACTCCTGTTCCGCGGCTTCGTATTCCTTCTGGACGAGGTAACAGTAGCCGAGATTGTTGTGGAGCATGGCGGAGTCGGGATTGGCGGCAAGGCCCCGTTTGTAGAAATCCTCGGCTTCCGAGAATCGGTTCATCTTCTGATGCACCACGGCAAGCCGGTTGTAGGCCCGGACCATCATCGGGTCGGCACGAAGTGCCTTTTTGTATTGCTTGATGGCGCCGTGCAGATCGTTCTGGCGTTCCAGCATCGTCCCGGCGGCCAGGTGCGTGTCCGGAGATATCCTCGGGGAAGGCGCATCCTTCACATCGTGGGGGGGGGCAGGTTTTCCCTTATCCGTCCACTTCCAGGACAATCCACCATCCGCGTCACGCACACACCCCACGGCCAGCATGACGAGCAGCGCCAATATATTTGCGGAAACGGCCCGCATATTCGTCTAGCCTCCAATTCCCGCCCTGTTGGAGAGGTTGTAGGCCGTGCCGCGGGGTTCCGCTTCTTTGGCCACCGCCTGACCCGTCGCGGCTTCCGCAACATCCATGCCCCGTCCACCCGGAACGCCGAGTACGACGTCGATCCGATTGTTGCTCGGAATCGACTGAGCCAGAAATTCCCTGGCGACCTTGATCCGTTCTTCCACGAGTATGTCGTCTTCCAGCTTCGTTTCATACGTCAGGGTTCCGCCGCTGGTGGCAAGCAGTTCCGCATAGCGCTCGAGCCGGGCCTCGCCGGTACCGGACAGTTGTCTCTGATGGGGTATGAAATGGATGTCGGCGATGGACATATCCGCGATCATCCCCTGATCGTTGTGATAGGCGAAGAATTCGGCCAGGCGATGCCGGCTTTCCGAATAGCCCTGCGGGGGCGCGTTCAACATTTTGGTTTCGGCCGGCTTGACGCAGCCGGCGAGGAAGAAGCCGAGCAAGATCGCTGCAGTGGACAATCCGATCAATCGGGACGACATTGGAGAACTCCTGCGCGCACCATCAAGCCGCGCCGACGCCTCGGGCGGCACATCCTATAGATGCATATCGGCAGATCATCGTCGTGAAGCGCGTTGTCGCTGAGGAACTGCACGACTTTTTGGCTGACGGTGTCAGGGACGAACAAGACTCGCGCAGGAATTGCCGATTGCCCTGGATCTTCACGGGATAATCGCTCTGCGCTAGGGCGACCTGGTATGGCTGCATCCTCGGGCGAAGCGTCTTAATAAGAAACGGGCTCCGTGTTGGCGGAGCCCGTTGGGAGGGTGTTTGCGAGGTGTTGACCGGCCGCGGAGAACCGCTCAGATCTTATGGGTGGCGTGGGACTGTTTGCGCTGATGCACTGTTTCGGAGGGCTTGACT
>JBHHUV010000443.1:0-2149 GCA_046754005.1 Phycisphaerae bacterium
CCGCCGAACGCCTGCGCCTGGAGTTCACCCTGAGAGACGCCGGGAGACCTCGGAAGAGAGACAAGAATCAGTGATGTCCCCTTTTCTTCCCCCTTTTCTTCCCCGACACTTTTTCTTGGTCGCCAGAATGCGAAAGCGTCGTGGCGAGGAGGTTAGACCCCACCACGCCTGCAATAAAGGCAAGAAAGCAGATGCCGGCGGAGGCTGGGATGGGCTCGGACCAGTCTTGGCCTTGGCATTTAATCGCGGCGATGGTCACCGTGGCCGTGCCACATGCGACGAGAATGAGTAGCAGTCCGATCATCGGAATGCGCACCCAGGTGGCTGTGCTTGTGAACGTGACGTCAAGTGGAATGACGATCAGAAAGAGCAACAACGCGGCGAGCAAAGTGGCGAAATGATCAATTCTGAAATAGAGGAGGAGAGCCGTAACCGTTCCTGTCATGCAAAGTGCCCCCAGGGTGGCGTTGGTCAGCAGGGCGTTGTCTACCAGAGACCGTCCACGAGTCAGGAATCGCACGCGCAAGGTAGATGCGTAATCCGTCAGTTGTACCGCGATGAGGTATCCGATTATGGCGAGGAAAATCGGCCATAGATAGGGTGCGGCATTTGGATGCTTGCGAATCAGGCGCAGGAGCACTGCCGGCAGGACACCAAAGATGGACACGAACCAAGCGAGGGAGAGTCGCCCTTGGCCAAGAGCTATGTCAGTCAGCTTTACCCCGAAGCGCTGAATGAGGCGGTAGGGCCAGAAGCTCGCTTTGAGAGATTCGAGGAGTCCGTCGCGGGCTTCGTCTGAAAGTGGATTGTGCTCCAGGGCAGCTCGAAATGCCTGTTCGGCTTGCGGGTATCGTCCGGCGCAGAGGTAAATCCAACCCTCATCGACCAGATCCGAAGCGCCGGAATTGTTGGTTGGCATGGGAGCTATCTCTGTGGCACGCAATATGCTCACGACGTCCGCTGCCTATCGACTTGAGGACCCCTATGAGTGTAGATCACCTCCGCCGGCATGTGGTCGTGAATCAAGGCTCAAACGGAATCGACTCCACGGTTTTCCGTTTGTCCTTGGGCACGCAGCGAGTGTAGTGCCGGGCGGTCCGCTGGTCCAGAGGGGTCACAAACGCGGCGATTCTCTTGCCGTGAGTCTTCGGGAGCGAGAGGAACGCGTGGTGCAAGGCGTGGTGTGTCGTGTCTGGTGCGGTACAGCGGAGTTGGGGGTGGATCGGTCTATGCGACCTCAACACCGTCAAGCGTCGTGCATGAGGCGGTGTCTGGCAAGTGACCGAACGCTGCTCGTCAAACAGGTGATTTGAAGGGTGAAACGTGCATTGAATCAACACCGAGAGGTGGTTGTCCGGTCAGGGGTCGGGGTGAGGTTGGGAATGCCGCTGAAGCGGCATGATTTGGGTTGGGGTGGGGGCTGGTTTACCCGACCTGAAGGTCGGGCCTAGGGGGTGAGTTCGAGTTATGAGTCCCGGCATGCCGGGAGAGTTTCGAGTTTGGGCGGTGGGTGCGAGAAGGGATTCTCGCACCAGTCAATGCGTGAAGGGGTTTCCGCACCAGGCATGCCCTAGGTCGGGTCGATGACCGTACCTCCAGGGTGTTTAAGAGCTGGTGGGGTTCGCTCTACTTTTTTCGTAGGCTAGTCGGTAGATGGGTCGGCCCTCTTTTTTGTATTTGATTTCGAAGTTGGTGCCGGCCTCTTCGTCGATGATGCCGAAGGTGGGGTCGTCGTAGGGGATTTCTTGAAGTTCGGGGCGCCGATCCAGGCGCTGGCTGATCCACTCGAAGTAGTCGGCGTGGTCGGTTTGGATGGCCCAGCGGGCTCCGGGGCGCAGGGCAGCTATTGCTTTTTCGACGAATAAGTCGCTGAAAAGTCGGCGCTTGTGATGGCGTTTTTTTGGCCAGGGGTCGGGGTGGTAGACGTGCAGGGCGTCGAGGCAGTCGGCGGCTAGTTGGTGGCACAGCAGGTGGCGGGCGTCGGTGCGCATGATGCGGACGTTGGTGAGCGCCCAACGGGCCATGCGGTCGGCGGCGTACTTGAAGAACTTGTTGGCCCACTCGATGCCGACCTCGCGCTTCTCCGGGTGCTCTTGAGCGCGGCGGAGCAGGAAGCCTCCCTTGCCGCAGCCGATTTCCAGTTCCACCT
>JBHHUV010000444.1:0-2145 GCA_046754005.1 Phycisphaerae bacterium
GAGAGTGGCCCACTCGCCCCCCGCGTGGATCATCTGAGTTCAATGAATACATGTTTGAATTCCCTCCAAACTATCGAACCAAACAATAAGACACACATCATGCCCGCGGTCGGCCACAAACCCAATTCAATCTATTCATCAAATTGGTGCGCCCGAACGTGGCACACGAACAAAGCCACTTCCCCGCAAACTTGAAGCCACGCGCCCCCGACTGTTGATTTATGGGACTTTCCTTTTTGGAAATACATCTGTATCTATATTGAATATAAGGAGTTACAATGTGATTTCAAGTCCGACCCGGAAACTGACCGACTGCCAACTTCAATGTGAAGGCGCGCCGGTCCCGTTTTTGCCGCTGGTCGAAATAGGAAATCCTGAGAAAAGAGGAATTACTGAGTCGAAATACACCAACAAAAGCGATGCGCGGGGCATGTGCCAAATGCGCATGCCCGCACGACGAGTCGTGCTTTGTAGGACGCTACTCAGAAAAGGAGCATCGGCGCCCCGCCGGTCGATTGATCAGCTTATCAATTGTAGTGTTTCAGCACGCCGTAAGTGGCCCCCCGGTCAAACGGATAACATCGACCTTCTACCCCAGGGGGGCCTTCTGGCTTTTCCGTGGGTAGTTTTTTGGCGTAGAACGGGCACTCGAGGAGGATGCCCAGGCTGATTCCGCGGCTTTATCAACAGGGGTTGGGTCTTTCGACGCTCTGGTCAGTGAGTCGTGTGTCGGTGAACACGGATCAGCGGCAGGTCGATGGTGGGTGAAGCATCGGCGCGGTGTGTGTGGTGGCGGTGTTCCAGACTGCGATCCAGTCGATCTGGAAGTAGGCATGAACGATGTTATTTCGCATTCCGGCGATACTGTCGAAGGGTTTCGAGCAAAGTCATGGTTCATGCGCCCGTTCTGTTTCGATGGTAACCAAAGGAGCGCTTGTCGTTACGGATGAAAAAAACCTCTTCTTTTTCATTTTGACGTTTCGACGTTTCCTATTGGTTTACCCGATTCATATCGACGGTCATCGGGATCTCGCCATATCTCGGAAACGCCCCCGTCTCCTTCTTGCTGTAGATCGTGTTCCCCTCCCACTCGACCTCGAAGACGCCGCCCTTGCCGACGATCAGTTCAAACTCGACTCCGTCCTGCCCGTATCGCTCGGACAACTCAGCCGCCAGACCGGCAGCCTGTGGTTTGTAGTTTCATTGCCCGCAATAGGTGATTCGAAACTTCACGATGATTCCTCCATTCCAGAACTGGTTTTCCGGCAAATCCACTGATTCGCCCGGTGGAGGGTAGCAAACACACCGAATGGTTTCAACCCACCCGTTGGCTTCGATGAGCCATCGTCGATGGATATTCGGCGCGCAAAAAAGCCTGTCGCAAAACAAAGGCCCAGCCGTGGCGCTGACTTCTTGGGCAGGGTCTTGCAACAGGCTAAGGTAAAAAGGCGGCGGAACCTGCTTCCTTTGCGATTCGTCCCTGAATGGGCTCCGCCGCGATGGGGCACGAATCCGCACGCGCCCCGAATGTTTCACATCAACTCAAATCAGTCTGATCTCCCACCTTTCGCGTATCCCGACGCGGTCGCTTCCGTTTCACCGCCAAGGCACCGGGCAACAGGCCCCACGCCAGCAGTTCGCTGCGAACCAACTCCCGAACGAAGCCGGTCGTCACCACCTTCAGCCCGCAGTTGAATACCAACTGCTCCACGCGGCTCGCGATCATCCGCGCCGCCGGCGGATCCAGCAGGTGTTCCTCGCGCAGATACTGAACCACGCGCCCCTTGTTCCAGCGCCGCTGAACAAAGCGCCCACCGCGGACACGGGAGCCGGCCACCCGCTGCCACCGCCGCTGCTGATCGCGAAGCTGAGTGTGCTGTCGAATCGCCATGCTGGCGGTCACATGCCCGGTCTGCGTCAGCACCAGTTCCACCAATTCGGCGAGATACTCCGAAGGCAGCGGATCCCGCGGACCGGCCGTCTTCAAATAGGCCTGAACGGCCTCGGCCAGCCCCCGGGCAGTGGCGCCCACACGCTCGCGCGGCTCACCGGTGGCGGCGAAGCCATCGTCGATACACTTGAGCAACTTTGCGAATACAAACGGTTCGATGCTGCCATCACGTTTCATGATGCCGATCGAGCCTT
>JBHHUV010000445.1:0-2137 GCA_046754005.1 Phycisphaerae bacterium
AAGCTGCGGGTGCGCGTCCTGGAGCCGGAAGTCAGCACAGACCGCATGGTCGCCCTGCGCTCCGCGGTCAAGACCCACCCTGGAGAGTGCGCGCTGTTCCTCCATATCACCATTGCCTGTATTCCTTGTGGACCCAAGGAATGGGCCTTATCGGCCCATAAAACAAGACCCACGGAGTACATTCGCTCCGTGGGCCTCGTACCGAGACAGCCAAAACCGTGGGTCTTTTTTCCGGCTTCGCTTCATTCGAACAGGATAACGTGTGCCGGAGCATCCTTCGAATCATCGATGTCGATGCTGCTCTCGTCACCAATATCATCACTGCTTTCGACGCTATCGCTACTGTCTTCGCCGGGTCCGCTGCTTCCGTCGGGACCGTTGCTGTCGCCGCTGCTGGCGTCACCGCTGTTGTCTTCGCTGTCATTGCTTCCACCGCTAGCGTCTTGACTAGGGTCGCTGCTGTCGCTGCTGCCGGCGCTGTCGCCGTCCATGCTGTCGTCACTGCTGTCCGAGCTGCTGTCGCCGTTGCTGTTCTCAAAGTACGCTGCCGCCGCGCTGCTGGCGATGTTCGTGCTCGACACGCCGAAGGCCTTTGCAAACAACAAGGACGATGCTCCGTTGGGCGAATTCGCGGTATGGCGCACACTGACCCGCGCCGCATTGGGATTCTTATTCGTCGCCTTGAAGTTGTACACGCCCGTCACCTGATTTCGCCTGGACTGGCCGAAGACGACATCAACCAACGGCTCGATGGTGACTTCTTCGCCGAATACATGGTTCGATTCGACGTACTGAACCGCGGCCGCGCGGGCCGTTGCGATCTGGTCCGGGCTTCCCGTGTTCTCGGACAAGGCCCCCGCGGCGGCTAGTGCCGCAGCGTCCGCCGTCCGCTGAAGATCACCCTGTGATCCAAAAATCTTCCCAAAGTCAATAGCCAGGGCCGAGGCCATCAGCAGGATGGGAAATCCCACGACCGCCGTGGAAACGACGGTGACGGCGCGGCGACGATTTGCATTTTTTCGTTTTTGTCTCATGGTGGACTCCTGTTCCCGGACACTAAGGCTCCGTTGAGTAGCCCGACGGACCGTTTGAACAGAGTGAAAATTCAGGGCACTCTCGACAAGTCGGCGCCCTATGATGCGAGATCAACACCAGCCGGAGCCAGCCTTGATTGATGAAGCCTACAATACGGATTTCACAGGTGGCAAATATCGGTTGCCAATCGCGGCCGATAAGATGAAAAGAGAATAGCGAATGGCGAATGGCGAAATGAATATCGGGCGCAGTTTAATGTGGCGCTCGATTGGCGACTCGCGCTTTCCAATAGCTATTCGCTATTTGCTTCCATGTGCGCGATCAGCTTGTAGATCAATCGGGCCGCCAGAAACTCGGTCTGTACGCTGCCCGGTAGCGGGATCACCTCCACTAGGTCCGCTCCAACAATGGTTCTTTCCATCGCCGTCGCCTTCAGAAGATCCGATACCTGATACCAGTCCAGCCCGCCTGGTTCAGGGGTGCCGGTTCCGGGAGCGATCGCGGGATCGAATCCATCTATATCAATGGAGACATAGACCGCCTCGCTGAGTGATTCGACGGCCTGCCGGATCCAATCGGGGTTCTCTCGCGTCTCGCGGGCGCTTATTGGCACGAACTGATGCTTTTTTATGAAGCGATGCTCGGTGAGGCTGTAGTTTCGGATCCCGACCGGGACGACCGATACGTCCATCTCCAGCACCCGGCGCATCACGCAGGCGTGGCTGTATTTCGTTCCTTCATAGGTATCCCGCAGATCGGCATGGGCGTCGATCTGAAGCACACTGATCTTTTTGTGTCTTGTTTTCACGGCGCGGACGAGCGCGCTGGTGATGGAGTGTTCGCCGCCGATACCGATCAGGAATTTCCCGTCGCGGACGATCTTTCGGGCCACCCTGAAAATGTCCTCGTGCATCTTTTCCGGACCGGCCGCGTTCGGGCCTAATGGATCGAGGGTGGCCACTCCCGATTTGACGAATTCACGAGCATACTCCTCATCGAACCATTCGACCTCCTGGCTGGCCGTGATGATCGCGCGCGGCCCGCGCCGGGTGCCGCCGTGGAAGCTCACGGTCGCCTCGTAGGGCACGGGCAGAACGGCATA
>JBHHUV010000446.1:0-2130 GCA_046754005.1 Phycisphaerae bacterium
CGGGCCGCACAACCGCCAGGATCGGCTTCGTCCCTATGCGGCCATCGTGGGTTCAAGCAACTTCACGGGACCAGGGCTGACGAGCAACCGCGAGTTGAACATCGTCCACCGCGTTTTCACCCGAGAGGATGAGCCGACCGACGCATTGGCGGCGGATCGCGTCGGCTATCTGCAAGCCGAAGATCCATCGGAACAGGAGACGCTGCTCGACCCGAGCGGGATCGAGGTGCCCTCCACGGCCCGACGGATGATCAAGAGTGAAGTCGGGGCTCGGGCGATCTCGGACCTGACGGATTGGTTCAATCGCCAATGGGATGCGTCTTCCGATTTCAAGCAAGATCTGATCGAACTGCTCGATGCCAGCAAGTTCGGCGGCAAGGAATACACACCGTATCATGTCTATGTGAAGGCCCTCTACGAATACTTTCGGGATGAACTGGGGGAGGATGTCGTCGCTCCTGGACGTAGCGCTGTCGCCCTGTCGGAGTTTCAGGATGATGCGGTCAAGAAGGCCCGTCGCATCCTGAAGCGCTACGATGGTGTGCTCATCGCCGACTCGGTGGGGCTGGGTAAGACCTGGATCGGAAAGAAGCTGCTGGAAGACTTCGCGTATCATCGTCGGCAGAAGGCCATCGTGGTGTGCTCGGCGTCACTTCGTGAAATGTGGCACAAGGAACTGGCATCCGCGACCATCGCCGCCGAGGTGGTGGGCATGGAGGGGATGGGTCGCGAGAACTTCGATCCGAAGCGGTACGGCGATGCGGATGTGATCCTCGTCGATGAAAGCCACAACTTCCGAAACGACAAGGCCAATCGATACCTGGCGTTGGAGCAGGTCATTCAGTACAACGGCGGACGAGGCCGCGATGGGGAACGCAAGAAGATCGTCCTGCTCTCGGCAACACCGATCAACAACGACCTGTACGACCTGGCCAACCAGATCAGGCTATTCACCCAGGCTGAGCCCGACTACTTTCGCGACATCGGCATCGGCGATTTGGACGCCTACTTTCGGCGGGCACGGCGCGTGGTTCGTCAGCAGCAGGCCCCCCCAGGCACCGTTCTGTTCAACCTGCTTGAAGAGATCATCGTCCGCAATACGCGGCCTTTCATCAAGGTGGCGTACCCGAATGCGACGATTAAGGGTGAGCCCGTTCGTTTTCCCACCCGCCGCCTGAAGACGGTCGAGTACAGCCTGGGCGAAACCTATGCGGGACTCTACGACAAGATTGTCGTCGCGATTGAGAGCCTGTCGTTGGCCCCCTACAAGCTCGAATCGTATCGCAAACCCGAGACGATCCTCGACGAGCAGGCGCATGAATGGGATCAGGGTCGGGAGCAGGGTTTCATCGGGATCTTCAAGACGCGTTTCCTCAAGCGGCTCGAATCGAGCATTCAGGCCTTTCGGCTGAGTTTGCATCGGGCACTCACGTTTGAATCCACCTATCTTGACTACCTGCTCGATGGCAAGGTCGTGTCGTCAAGCGATTTTCAGAAAGCCATGCGTTTCCTCCTAGACCGTGAAAAGGAAGATGAAAGCACGCCAGGCAGCGCAGCGGATAAACTGGATGCCGTGGAACAGGCAAAGGCCTACATAGATGATCTCCCCAAGGTGGACTTGAATCAATATGACCTTCGCAAGATGCGGAAGGACGTGGAAAGTGATATCGAGCTACTCAATGGCCTGTACAACGACAGTGCCCCGCTTGCCGAGAATGACGCCAAGATCGAGGCACTGAAATGCATGTTGGGTAAGAATCTACGGGGCCAGAAAATTCTCATTTTCAGTACATTCAAGGACACGTCTCGCTATGTACATCGTTGTCTGACTGATGATGCGGCTGAAGACTGGCGGCGTGATATTGGCAATCCATCCATTCGACGGATCGACGGGGGAAACCATCCCAACGAGCGGGGACGCATTCTTGGGCTCTTTGCCCCGCAGGCGAACGAGGCCGACGTTAAGAAAGAGGATGAGATCGATATTCTGATCAGCACCGACGTGCTTTCGGAAGGACAGAATCTACAGGACTGTGGGAACATCATCAACTACGACCTGACTTGGAATCCGATCCGCCTGGTCCAACGCAATGGTCGCATCGACCGTATCGGCAGTCCGCATGAACGGAT
>JBHHUV010000447.1:0-2108 GCA_046754005.1 Phycisphaerae bacterium
GAGTGATCACGTCATGCGTTTCGACAGCGCCCTTCCGTCAACTCGGGCCTGACGAACAAGCGTCGATTGATCGTGCTTTGGAAAACATCGATCCGACATGCTTCGAATGCAATCCGTAAGAGGCGCGTCGAACCCGTGGAAACAGAGCGTGAGGTGAAACATGTCCGAACACATTGATGCGATGAAGCGGGCGATCGAATTCAGGAAGCCGGCGCATCTACCGATGGAGGTGATGGATGTTCCGGGCATCTATAATGCTTACCATACGCTGGACCCGAACCAGGTCGAGCTGATTCCCGGAACAGAGACCTTCGATTCGTTATGGCCATGCTGCTATAGTTGGATCCATCACGTCATTGGAAGAACGCCCGAAGGCGAGGTGCTGAAAAAGGACCAGTTCGGCGCTGTCCTGAAAACGCCTCGGGATGAGAATTCCACCTATGTCCTGTTGGAGCATCCTCTAGCCGACAAGGATACGTTGGCAGGCTACCATTTCCCCAATCCCGATGACGCCGACGCACATTACGATGATTTGGGCAACGTGATCAAAGAAAGGTATCCCGACCGTTTTGTCGATGCGTTCATCGATGCGGGGATGTTCCTGACCACTCAGTTGTTGTTCGGCCTCGAGGGCTTTTTGATGAAGCTGGCGGACAATCCCGCATTCGTAGCCGACGTGTATGAACGAGTCATGGAATACTACAGGGCGGTCATACCTAAATTCAAGAAAGCCGGCGCTCACATGATAACGGCCATCGAGGACATAGGCAGCACGGACAGCCTGCTGATCAATCCGGACGTGTGGCGACGGTATTTCAAGCCGGTCACCAAAAGGTTCTTCAAACACGTTCACGATGAAGGCCTGTATACCGGGATTTGCATCGACGGCAATTCCAGAGACGTTCTGGACGATCTGTTGGACATGGACATCGACCTGTTCACCGTTGTCGACATCAAGACGACGGGAATCGATGCGATCAAAGGGAAACTCAAGGGTAAGATGTGTGTTAAAGCGTCTGTAGATATGCAGTCCACGTAGGCGGTGGGATCGCCTGAAGACGTGGAAAAGGAGGCTGCGGAGTTGGTCGATTGCTTTAACGCCCCCGAAGGCGGGTTCGTCTGCCAGGTGGTGCGATGGCACAGGCCGGAATATCCTCCGGCGAATGTGCTCGCATCCGTAAAGGCGTTCAACAGATATCGGTAAGTGGGGCCCGCGACGAATGCACGCGGCGTTAATGGGATACGTCGCGCCGATACCGACGGCTTCGCCCGACAATATCTCGTGCGAAGGTCACATAGGCTTGGGCGGCATGTTCCCACATGAAGTGGGTCCGCGCCCTTTCGTAGGATTGACGGCCCATCCGGTCGCGAATGTCGGGATGATCGGCCAGAAAGTCGATTCTCCCGGCCATGTCCCGCGGATCTTTCGGATCGACGCAGAAACCGGTTACGCCGTCAATGTTGATCTCGCCGCTGGTGGCGACTTCGGTTATTCCGTCCACGTTCTTCAACGTGATACACGGCAGACCCGCTCCCATGGCTTCGATCGCGGCCGATCCGCAGGCTTCGTAAAGCGAAGGCAGGATGAACACGTCGGCATGACTGAGATGGTACGGCACGTCAAGTCGCTCGCCGAGAAAGACGACGGTGTCGTTGAGGTGGAGTTTTGTCACCAAGCGTTCGAGGGCTGGCATTTCTTCCCCGCTGCCGACGAGCAGCAGCCGTTTCGCGGGATATCGAACCATGGCCCAAGCCTTGATTAAGTGGTCGATGTTCTTGATCCGGTGCAGCCGGGCCACACAAATCGCGGTGAACCGTTTTGGTCCGGCCTGGATATTCCGAGATTGATAGGGGTGCAGGCCCCGGCCGTTGCGGGAGGGTTCATGGCCGTTGTGGATCGTGCGGATTCGACCCGCGCAGCCGCCATGCACGCGAAGCATCTGTTTCTTCACCAGATCGGATACCGCGACGATCCCGGACGATCGCAACAGACAAAACCGTTCCGCCAGGAGATACTGTCTGGGCGGCAGGAACGATTCCTGGATTCGTCGAGATTGCTTCTCGGCATCGTGGGCTGGAAAGTGCCATCTGAAGCTGCCGGTCACCGT
>JBHHUV010000448.1:0-2107 GCA_046754005.1 Phycisphaerae bacterium
GGCAATGGAGGCCAATTGCAGTCTGAATGATCCATATGGACATTATGGGAAACGAATGATATGGGGAGCATCGGCGTCCCGCCGGTCTTTTTTTTCTTTTTTCCAACAAGGACAGCATCGCCCTAGCGTCAGTGGATTGGGTTACGACTTCTCGCCCCCCTGAAGGTAGGTATATCCCTTGAGGTCTCGTTCGTAGCTGCGGAGCAGTTCGGCGGATTCATTGAAATTGATTCTTTTTTCCCGAAGGGCCCGCTCGACGTTGCACCGCAGCCGCGCGATCATCGTCTCTGTCGAGTACTGCACATAATGCAGGACATCCTCAATCGTATCCCCATCCACCACATAATCCACGAAGTACTGTCCATCCTCCTTGATGCTGACATGGACCGCGTTGGTATCGCCAAACAGATTGTGCATGTCGCCCAGAATCTCCTGATAGGCGCCGGTCATAAAGATGCCGAGATAGTACTCCTGATCGCCGGGTGGATGAAGTTCCAGAACGTTTTTCACATCGCGCATGTGGATGAACTTGTCGATCCGGCCGTCGCTGTCGCAGGTGATATCGGCAAGGGTGCCCCGGCAGACGGGCTGTTCGTCCAGTCGATGGATCGGCATGATGGGAAACAACTGCCCGACCGCCCAGCAGTCGGGGACGGATTGAAATATCGACAAATTGCAGACATAGGTGTCGGCAAGCTGGGCCTCGAGGCCCTTCAATTCCTCCGGCACGTAATCCTTCTCGCCCATGATCCGGAGGATCTTGCGGCAGGCGGACCAGAAAATGGATTCCATGATGCCGCAATCCTTCAGCGTCAGGTAGCCAAGCTTGAAGAGGCTCAACGCCTCGTCACGAAAGGCCAGGGCATCGTGATAGGCCTCCTGGAAGTTTTTGATGGTGATCGAGTCGTGGGTCTCCAACATGTTGTGCAAAACGTTGTGAGTCTCATCGGGCAACGACTGCGGCACCGCCTCCTGCGCCAGTTCCGTCACGCCCAGCACGTTGAAGATCAGGGCGGAGTGATAAGCGGTAATCGCCCGGCCACACTCCGTCACGATGATCGGATGTGGAAACTCGGCCGCGTTGCACGCCTCGCTGATAGCCGCCACCACGTCGCAGACATATTCGTCCATGCCGTAGTTGGCGCTTGAAGCGAAGTTGCTGGAGCTGCCGTCATAATCCACCGCCATCCCGCCGCCGACATCGAAATAGGTCAACCCGGCCCCCATCTTGGACAGTTCGAGATAGATTCGAGACGCCTCCGCCAAGGCATCCTTGATCGAACGGATATTGGTGATCTGACTGCCCAGATGAAAATGAGTCAGTACCAGGTTTTTGAGCATCCCTACCCGTTCGAGCAGTTCCACGCCGCGGAGCATTTCCGTGACCGACAGGCCGAATTTGGACTTCGCCCCGCCCGACTCCTGCCAACGCCCCGCGCCCCGGGCCGACAGCTTGGTGCGAAAGCCGATTTTCGGCGAGACGTTCAACACCTTCGAACGATCCAGAATGCGCCGTAGTTCGGAATACTCCTCAACCACGATGATGATGGACTGGCCCAGCTTCGTGCCCCACAAGGCCATGTCGATATAGTCCTCGTCCTTGTAACCGTTGCAGATGATCAGCGGGTCACGCGACTCGAGCATCGCCATGACCGCCAGTAACTCCGGTTTCGACCCCGCCTCCAGACCGAACTTATAGGGCTGTCCGTACCGAACAATCTCATCCACAACATGCCGCTGCTGATTGACCTTGATCGGGTAGACCCCCATGTACGTCCCGGTGTATTCATACTCCTCAAAAGCGCGGGCGAAAGCCTCGTTCATCTGGTCGATGCGGGCCCGAAGAATGTCGGAAAAACGGATCAGCATGGGCAATTCGATACCGCGCTGTCGCAACTCGTCCACCAATTCCTTCAGATCGACAGTCGGTCCCTCATGCCCGCGCGGGGTGACGGAAAGGTGGCCTTGCGGGTTGATGGCAAAGAACCCCGCCCCCCACTGGCCCACGTTGTAGAGTTCCATGGAGTCACGGACGCTCCATTTGTGTAAAAGATCGCCGCGTGATGGCGAGGATTTGGTCACGTTGGCCATAGTCGTGAGAACCTCT
>JBHHUV010000449.1:0-2106 GCA_046754005.1 Phycisphaerae bacterium
ATACGGACGTCTTCGCCGATTGAGCGGCGGCCGGAACCTTCCCGTGCCCGGGCAGCGCCGGAGCGCCGGAGCGCCGCCGGAGCGCCGCCGAAACGCCACAGAAATCCCACAAAAACGCCGCCGATCGCCCCGACAAAACCGGAAACCGGGAACCGCACACAAGGAAATTCCTTCCATGCAAAATGTCACCATGCGCGAAGCCCTCAACCAGGCCATGTGCGAGGAGATGGAGCGGGACGAGACCATCTTCCTCATCGGCGAGGAAGTGGCCGAGTACAACGGGGCCTACAAGGTCTCCCAGGGGATGCTGGACAAATTCGGCCCCCGCCGGGTGGTGGATACCCCCATTTCGGAAAACGCCTTCTGCGGACTGGACCTGGTACGTGCAGATGCGCAGATTGCCCACGGGAGCGCTGATTAACTTCGTTAAGATGGGCGACAAGATCCGCAAGTTGTTGGGATTTGCACCCTAATCGCGAGGGACGGCCATGAAATCACTAGAGTCTGCTCAGAATGCCAGCAATGCCACGCACAAAGCTGAACCAAAATCGCCATTGAAGATTGTCATCCCCGGCGGTTCCGGTCAGGTTGGATCGGTTCTGGCGCATGCGTTTCGCACCGACGGACATAACGTCAATGTCTTGAGTCGGCATCCGGATAAGCAAGAATCGACGGTCGAGTGGGACGGAAAGAACCTGGGACCTTGGGCGGACGAGATCGACGGAGCCGATGTTGTCATCAATCTCGCCGGATATACAGTCAATTGCCGCTATAACACACGAAATCGCAACCGAATCATGAATTCGCGCATCGACTCCACCCGTGTGGTGGGCGAAGCGATTCGGCAATCCAGCCGACCGCCTCGTGTTTGGTTGCAGGCAAGCACGGCCACAATCTATGCCCACCGTTATGACGCCCCGAATGACGAACAGACTGGGATGATCGGTGGGGGCGAGACAAACGTGCCTGCAACTTGGAAGTTCAGCATCGACGTGGCCACTGCATGGGAACGCACACTTGACGCGGTTAACTTGCCGTACACGCGCAAAGTCAAGCTTCGCTCCGCAATGGTGATGAGCCCTGACCGTGGCGGCATTTTCGACGTGTTGCTGGATCTTGTTCGCCACGGTCTCGGTGGCCGGTCCGGTGATGGGCGTCAGTATGTGTCATGGGTGCATCGCGATGACTTTATCCGGGCTGTCTACTGGCTCATGGAACATGAAGAAATTGAAGGAGTCGTCAATATTGCTTCACCCAACCCGCTGCCAAACGCGGACTTCATGCGTGCGATCCGAAACGCCTGGGGAATTCGCATCGGGTTGCCGGCTACGGCATGGATGTTGGAGTTTGGAACATGGTTTCTGCGAACCGAGTCCGAACTTATCCTCAAAAGTCGCCGTGTCGTCCCCGGTTTGCTTGCACAAGAGGGTTTCGTTTTTCTCCATCCAACCTGGGCCGAGGCGGCACGCAGTCTCTGCCGTGAGTGGCGATCTCGTTATAAACCGGGCCGAGAATCGGATTTTTCGGACGATTGACTATATAAAATGACAGAAACAACGAAAACGCAAGGCTCCGGAGATCTGAGAGGTTGGCTACTTTTTGATGGGGGATGTCCGATGTGTATCGGGCTGGCCCGACGGTTTGGCTTCATTCTACGCCGCCGTCGATTCGATCTTGTGCCGCTACAAACTCAGTGGGTACATACTCACCTCGGCCTGGCTGAGGGCGAGCAACCGACCGAAATGATGGTGTTGTCGTCATCGGGAACGGTGTTGGGTGGTGCCGATGCGGTGATATTCCTCGCCAGGCACATCTGGTGGGCGTTGCCTCTATGGGTTCTAGCGAAAGTACCTGGCGCCATGCATCTACTACGCGCGGCCTATCGGGTCATCGCGCATCATCGTCATCGATTCGGCGTCTGTTCAAGTCGCTGAATAATTCGGGACAATCATTCGTTTCTGTGGCACTTCGGATTCGCACTGGTTGGAAATCGGTGCCACAGGTGCCTTGGATGGATGATCGGGAGCGGTCATAGTGTTCCGATCCCGGCCTACTTCTTCTTCCCCTTCGTCGGTTTGGATCGCGCGTCTTCCTCCTCCGGCTCTT
>JBHHUV010000450.1:0-2099 GCA_046754005.1 Phycisphaerae bacterium
GATGATCACGACGAATGACTTGATGAAGGCCTGGTTCATTGTGTGAGCCCAAGGGGGGGAGTGTAAACGAACCATTGGGTGGGTGCCATCGGCGAGAAACGGCGATGAAGGGGCGCAATTGATCCACATCATAGCGGGGATGGGTATAAGGCAGCTTGCCACTGCCAAGGCACGATTATTGGGGATCATGCCTTGACAGTGCCACCCTTGGTCGTCGGTACAGGCCACACGGACTGGAAGTCCGTGGCTCATTACGCTGATTCGCCCCGTTGGTTGTCCCTATGCACCCATCAGGTTCAGAAGGAACGGGGAGCAAGACTGTGGGGTGATTCATGGGGGAGGGCCTTGAGTGTGGGAAATGAGGATCGTGGATGAGATCAGAAGGAATGAGACAGGGGGCCGAGGAGGCTCGATACGCGGCCCTTCATGACATGGTGTCGAAGATGGATTTGTATCCCTACCAAAAAGCGATGGTCTTCAGTCCCGCTCGATTTACCTGGAATTGCTGGGCGCGTCAGACGGGGAAGAGCTTTGCGCTCAGCCTGCGTCGGTTGATACGAGGGATTGTTCGTCGGCGGAATCAGATCATTCTGTCGGCGGGTGAACGGCAGAGTCGCGAGGTGATGGACAAAGTGAAGCAGCACTGCGAAAGGATAGAACTCATATTTGATGAGATCGGATTCGCTGATTTCGGAGGCATCCTCATCGGGAAGCTCGAGGCGCGGTTACCGGGCCGGTGTCGCATCATCGCCCTGCCGGCGAATCCCATGACCGCACGGGGGTATAGCGGCGACGTTTTTCTCGACGAATTCGCGATGCATCGAGACGACAAGGCCATTTGGGCGGCGCTCTTCCCCACGATTCTTCGCGGTGATGGCGAGCTTGATATTGCCTCGACGCCGCACGGCCAGAAGAACATGTTTTTCCAATTGAGATCCTATCCACAATTCAGGCGCGGGATTGTCACGCTCGAGGAAGCGGCGGCCCATGGGCTGGAAACGGATGTTCCGTTGATGCGATCCTCCATTGGTGATGATCAGCTCTGGCGTGAGGAATTCTGCTGCGAATTTCTCGATGAGGCGACGAGCTTGATGCCTTATGAGTTGATCCGATCGTGTCAAGACGAACGTCTGAGTACGGATGTGGCGTGGGAACGGCTTCGCCGACCGGATGCGGACATCTGCGTGGGTGTGGATCTCGGCCGACATCGCGACATCACGGCGATCTGGATTTGGGAGCGTGAGGGCATTCGGGAGGGATCCTCGGTCGAGGATGTGTTTACGACGCAGGGTGTGCTTGTTCTGCAGGATACGCCGCTTCCAGAACAGGAGGCCATGCTTGCTCGGATTCTCAATCAGCGGGGGGTTCGACGGATGTGCCTCGACGCGACCGGTATGGGGATGCATATGGGGGAACTTCTCACGAAGCAATTTGGATCGCACCGCTTCGAGTCGATCAATTTTTCTTCAAGTCTAAAAAGTCAACTGGCCGGAGGGGTGAAAGCGTTCGCGGAGCGGGGTTTGCTGCGTATTCCCACGGGTGAAGAGATCGTGAACGACTGGCACTCCATGAGTCGGTTGGTGACGGCGGGGGGTCATGTTCGTTTCGACGCTGATCGATCGAGCGGGGGTCATGCCGATCGGTTCTGGGCGGCCGCGTTGGGATTGCACGCAGCCGCGACGACAGCCGGCAGGGTGGAAGGCATGACGGGCCATCGGATGCGGTTTGCGCAAGACGGGGCGGTGTGAGGAGCTGGATGAATAGCGAATAGCGAATGGTGAATGGTGAAAAAAGAAAAAGAAACAGGTTCGCTTGAATCCCATGAATCCAACAAAAGGAGGAACCGTGATGAAACTGTTGAATCGCTTGGTCAATACCATGCGGGGCGCACCGGATAGACTTCCGCGGCCGGGGGTAATAGTCGGACGGAAGAATGAGGATCTGTGGCGTGAATATCCCGCCGACGGCCTGACGCCGAAGCGTCTGTCATCGATTTTACGCGACGCCGACGCGGGATCCCTGTCCTCGCAAATGGCCCTGTTTGAACAGATGGAGGAAAAAGACGGTCATCTATTCAGCGTGGCCAATACCCGACGCCT
>JBHHUV010000451.1:0-2092 GCA_046754005.1 Phycisphaerae bacterium
ATTCCGAACACGCGTCGTGCAGGCGCCTTCCTCATTACTGTCTTCCTGATCGTCTTTATCGCCGCCGTCTCCTATTCCGCGCTACACCTCGGCCTCAAGATCAGTTGCGGCTGCACCGGAGAGGGAAGCGCTCAGGCCGGCTGGACCACCATTGGCCGAAATGTGGCGCTCCTCGCCGCCACCTTCGCCTCGGTCTACCTGCTACCTCGGCGGCGTAATCCCCCGACGATGAATCCGTGATTCAAACTTTTGCCCAAAGCATGTCAGAACTGGCGATAGTATGATCAGAGTCGCGACCGTGAGGTAGCGGTCGGCGCCGAATCGTGTTGCAACCTTCCACACCAACATTCTTGCGGCAGACTTATAAGATTCGATGCACCGGCTAAGTCCACAAAACCTGTCTCACGGTCTTTCAACACAACGAATCGGCCGGCACATCCTCGTCCTCCCCGAAGTGGACAGCACCAACCGCTACGCCCTCTCCCTCGCGGATGCGGAGGGAGCGACATCGGACGGAACGGTGATCTTCGCGGAAAGACAGACGGCCGGTCGCGGGCGTTTCGGCCGGACGTGGCATTCACCCAACGGGGCAAGCCTGTTGATGACGGCCCTGCTGTGGGAGGAGGGTGCGAGGAGGCATGGACCGGCATTCCTGATCATGGCGGCGGGCCTTGCCGTTGTGCGCGGGATCGAATTGTCAACCGATGTGTCCCCGGTGATTCGCTGGCCGAACGATATATACGTCCGTGATCGCAAGCTCGCGGGGGTCCTGGTGGAAGTGGGGGCAAAGGGAAAAGCGGTGGCGATTGGAATCGGTGTCAACTGCCTGCAACAGACGGCCCACTTCCCGATCGAATTGAGCCAAGCGGCAATTTCCCTGGAGTTGGCGTCCTCTCTCCCCGTGGACCGATCGAGCGTGGGCCGGGCGATCATAAAGTCGCTGGACAAAATGCTGGGTTCGATCGATGACGTGAACGATACGAAATTGGCGGCGGACTGGTCGGCCTGTAGCGATGACATGGGTCGCCGTGCGACCCTGATCCGTGAGGGACAACCGTATCGCGGACAAATCGTGGATATCCATCCGGCGGAAGGCCTGGTGCTGCAGCTTGATAGCGGCGGACGTCGCCATTTCGATCCGGAAACCACCACGCGTGAGTAAGGGTGTATTCAGCAAACCCGGGGAGCATCGGCGTCCCGCCGGTAGTTGTTGTTGTTGTTGTTTATCGATCGGGGGAGCATCGGCGTCCCGCCGGTGCGTTGTAGTTTTTGTTTTTGTTGTTTTTGTTTACCGATCGGGGGAGCATCGGCGTCCCTTCGGTCGTCAGACAAACGACCTTCGGCAATCAAATCATTCGAAATACACCCCAATATCCGAGCATGAGGAAATAGATCGGAACTGCACGACGACGTGAATCTACTTGGGTTTCGCAACCACGATACAGGCATTGTGACCGCCGAAACCGAACGAGTTGGACACCGCGATGTTCACACGGGCATCCTGCGGAACGAGAGGGGTGTAGTTGAGATCGCATTGCGCGTCGGGGTTCTCCAGGTTGAGTGTCGGTGGAATCACCCCGTTTTGAAGAGCCATGATCGTCGCGACCAGTTCGACGCCCCCACTCGCGCCGAGCAGGTGGCCGATCGCGCTCTTGGTGCTGCTGATGCGAAGCTGCCGGGCGTGGTCTCCGAATACAGTCTTCAACGCGGCGGTCTCGGCGACGTCACCCAAGGGGGTTCCGGTTCCGTGAGCGTTCACATAATCGACCTGGTCCGGCTCGATCCGGGCATCGCGAAGCGAGGCCTCCAGCGCGGCGATGGCCCCGATGCCCTGCTCCTCGGGCTGGGTGATGTGGTAGGCATCGGCGCTCATTCCGTAGCCGAGCACCTCGGCGAGGATGGGGGCGCCGCGTTTTCGAGCATGTTCCATCTCTTCGAAGATGAAGATGCCGGCCCCTTCACCCATCACAAATCCCGCGCGATCCCGATCGAACGGTCGAGACGCCTTCTCGGGCTCGTCGTTACGCTCCGAGAGCGCCTTCATCGATGCAAACGCGGACATGGCCAGGGGGGAGACCGCGGACTCGGCTCC
>JBHHUV010000452.1:0-2083 GCA_046754005.1 Phycisphaerae bacterium
ACAGACTGAAATCGACGAGTTTCGCCGTCACATCAAGCGCCTTGAGAAGCGCGTGCGACGAGTCGAATCACTCGACCGGCCGGCCGGCGCCAGCGATTCCGCAAGCAGTTTCCTTCCACGGTCGTAACTTCCTGTTTTGACAAGGGGTTGAGGTTTCGTCGGAGGCGGCGATCAGATTCGCATTCGTTTACGGGCTTGACAATCGCCGGATATCTGTCATAATAGATATATGGCAGAGAGAAAACGCGTAATTCCCCGGTCCAAGATGGCTGCGTCTGAACGGCGCGCTCGGTCGCAGTTGACCCAGGTACTCAGCCAACGCGGAGTGATTCGCGGGACACTCTTGGTTCGCAAACGCAAGTGCGGCAAGGCCAACTGCAAGTGTGCACGGGGCGAAGGCCACGAAAGCCTGTTTCTGGTGATTTCAGAGAATGGACGGCCCCGACAGTTCTTTGTCCCAAAGGATTGGGAGGCGCGTGTGCGTCAATGGGTGGCTGACTACCGCCACGCCCGGGATCTCCTGGAAGACGTTTCGCGCATCTATTGGGACAAGCTGCGCCATCGGCGAGACTGACGATTCTTCGACGCGTACTGGCCTACGCCCGGAAAGTATTGAGGTGGGAAGACCGCCTGGATGCGGTGCGCGACGATCGCCGACGACCGCGGATTGCCACGTCCGCGATCGTTCGCGCGGTGGCGGTTCTGTTCCTGGGACGGCTGGGCAGCCTGAACGCTCTGGAGCAGACCAAGCCGAGCCGGTTCTGGCCGCGGTGGCTCGGGCAAGCCATGCCGTCGGCCGACTCGATAGGACGGATCTGCTCGTTGATGAACGTGGATGATGTTCGGTGCGTGCTTCATCACGTCTATGCCCGCCTGAAACGAATGAAAGCGTTGCCCCCTCCGGAACATGGGTTGATGCTGGCGGTGGTGGACGGTCATGAGAGCACCGCCAGTCGCAAGCGTTGCTGTTCGGGATGTTGTCAGCGGGTTTTGCATACCACGCGGGGAGACGTGCTGGAGTACTACCACCGGTATGTGGCGCTTCGGCTGGTCGGGCAGGATCTCTCGTTGATGTTGGATGCGGAGCCCGTGCGCCCGGGCGAGGATGAACTCGCGGCCGCCCATCGTCTGGTGCAACGAGCGTTGGAGATGTATCCGCGGGCCTTCGATGTCGTGGCGGGGGATGCACTCTACGCCAACACGGATTGGTTCCG
The DNA here is from genome assembly GCA_046754005.1 of Phycisphaerae bacterium. GTDB lineage: Bacteria > Planctomycetota > Phycisphaerae > UBA1845 > UTPLA1 > CAYXGR01. The sequence continues at coordinate 1,215 of JBHHUV010000452.1, forward strand.
TTTCCTCCGCGAACGTGGCAAGCATGCCCTGGCGGTCCTGAAAGACAATCGCCCGAACCTGATCGAGGACGCCCGGTCCCTGTTCGACTTCCTGCTGCCCGACGTGGACGTTCGCCGCGGGAACCGTCGATGCCGGTTCTGGGACCGCGACACCTTCACCAGTTGGCCGGCGGTGTCACCGCGGACGCGGGTTGTCCGGAGCCTGGAGACGTGGACGGTTCGGCGACAACTGGACGGGCAAGAAGAGGAACTCACCTCGGACTGGATGTGGGTAACCACCTTGTCCGCACGGCAGGCCGCGACCCAGGCTGTCGTGGACATGGGCCATGAGCGCTGGAGTATCGAGAACCAGGGATTCAACGAACTGGTCAATCGCTGGCATGCGAACCATGTCTTCCGGCATCACCCCACGGCAATGTTAATCTTCGTTCTGTTCGCGATGCTGTGCCTGAACGTGTTGATGGCCTTCTACTGCCGGAACCTCAAACCCGAGGCGCGCCGGGCGGTCACGATGCTGCACCTGGGCAAGCTGATCTCCGCGGGACTCTACGCCGAGATCCGCGGGCCGCCATGCATCTCGGCCTGATGCTTGCCCGCTGACTCAGACAACTCTGTTGGCCTCTCGCCCACTCCTGCACCGTGCGCCGCCAGGCAATCTCCCTGCGCCGAGGCCGTCGCATGCTCGCCCAAACCCACTCGAAAACCCCATCGCGAACATGCTCCCAACGCTAACCGCACGTAAGTCCTTGCCCCGCAACACCGACCAGCCACACTTGCGGAATCGCTGGCGACGCCGAGCTCCCATTTGCCAACCACGCGCCATGCCGGTAATTTGCGTGAACGTAGCGCGTAAACCGTTGACGCTTGCA
>JBHHUV010000453.1:0-2080 GCA_046754005.1 Phycisphaerae bacterium
TCAGGTGCTTCCGCTCCTTGCCGGGCACGCCGCCGTGCAGGTGGACGTGACCCCAGTCTCGATCGTTCAGCATCTCGGCGACGAGTTCGTTCATGCGAACCCACTGGCTGAAGATCACGATCTTGGCCTTGGGATCCTCGAAGATCTCTTCGAGCAGCTTGGACAGCTCGTCAACCTTGGTGCCGTGCCGGGTCTGCTTGTCGATCAGGTAGGTGCTGTCGCAAGACATCCGCATGTATTGCAGCGCGATCCGCAGGCGCAACTGGTCGGCCTCGGTGATGAACTTGTAACGCCGCCACTTCGCGACGATCCGCGCGACGGTCTCCTGGTTGTCGGCGTGATGAACCATCTGCTCCTCGGTCATCGGCACGAAGAACTGCTTGTCCAGCCGCGGAGGCAACTGGCGAAGCACCTGCTCCTTGGTCCGCCGGATGAGGATCGGCCCCAGTGTCTTCGTGATCTTGTTCAGGTTGCGATAGCCGATCACCTTGGATGAATCGTCCTCGCAGATTTCATGCTCGGCCTTGAAGGCGAACAAGGGGCCGAGCCGATGCCGATCCACGAACTCGGTGATCGAGTGAAGTTCCTCCAGCCGGTTTTCGAGTGGTGTGCCGGTCAGGACGATGGCATAAGGAGATTCGAGTTGTTTGACGGACTGAGCCGTTCGCGTCTGCCAGTTCTTGATGCGCTGGGCCTCGTCGAGAATGATCAGATCGGGTTGCCACGCGGCGATGGCGTCGAGATCGCGGTGGATGACCTCGTAGTTGACGATCTTGAAGAATTCGTCGTCGGCATACATCGCCTTCCGCCGATGAGAGAGCCCCTCGATGATCCGAACCCGACGCGTGGAAAACTTCTCAATCTCATTCGGCCACTGATATTTTAATGAGGTCGGGCAGACGATCAGCACGCGGGAGATGCCGCTGTCACGAGCCAGTATTTCCGCCGCGGCGATCGCCTGAATCGTTTTGCCCAGGCCCATATCGTCGGCGATGATCGACCGACCCGCCTTCGCCGCGAACAACGCCCCCTCGCGCTGATAGGGATAGAGCGGTACCTTAAGCAGACGGCGCAGTGCGCTCGTACCGGTCTTTCCGGCATATTGCCTGTCCAGCCGTTTCTGACGATTCATGTGGTCGCGGGCTCGAGCGATGAAGATCAGGACGTCTTCATAAATGCGGATGTCCGGTCGAACCTTTCGGGCCTTGTGGGCGAAGGTGTCGAACTGTCCGATCGCCGAGAGTCGGAGCGTGCCGTCGGACTTGAAAGTGGAGGCGGCCAACCGCCGCAACGCTGGCGGCGCATCGACCCCTGGCGAGAAGACCACCTCGCGTCGCGTGCCATAGCGCAGATAGATTTCGGGATAGGGAGCGAGGTAGCCCTTGCGAAGCATGGCCGCATGCTTCCGGCGAAGACGGTCGAGCGTGAACTCGATGTGCTTGCACGTCCCCAACGTGTTCACTTCGTAGTCGGGACAGGTGCAATAATTGACACCCGGCCCCTCGCCCCGGACCACGACGCGATAGGATCCACCGCTCTCGGGATTGGTGACCGCGAACTCCGAGAAGACCCGGTTGGTCCCGAGGTTGTCCAACTTAAAGGACTGTTCGGGGCCGAACTGTCGGCGAAGCCCGATTTGCCATTCATTCAGGCTCAACTCGGCGGGTTTGTGCAGACGGGAGAGTTTCGGTTTCTTTCGCGAGCGCTTTTTCGTGGCGACGGCCATGATATGTCCTCCTGACAAGATCGAATTCGAATGGTCCCGGGCAGGGCGATCATTCTGCGTCAAGCGCGTTCCACCCGCAAGCCCGGCGCGCAGGAAGCACTGTCCGCTCGGGTGGCACTGTCCGCTCGGGTGGCACTGTCAAGGTCCGATCCGTCAGGATCGGGCCTTGGCAGTGGTATTTCGAATTTCCGTAATGTCGAGAGCGAAATCGCATGGCGACCCTTCAAATTCGCAGAACAGGCGCCGACTTTAGTCGGTGGTTCCAGCCCCCCCCCACTCCTTCCCAGCCGGCTTCATCCGGGCCTTCTTGGCGCGATTGGCGGTCCCAACAAAGGCCGAGTAAAACACACCCCT
>JBHHUV010000454.1:0-2072 GCA_046754005.1 Phycisphaerae bacterium
GGCGCTGCGCGGCTTATCAGCCGCTTCGCTCTGCCCTGGGCTGACATGTTGCGGCCCCTTCGGGACGAAAAAAAGAGGAATGTGATCCTTCTGCCTTGTCGCGGTGTGATTATCCGGAAGCACTAGGCAATTTTCGGTATACTTCCGTATACACTGCTTGAGCGGTACGACATTCCCGGCGCGCTGGGATGACGCTTCGAACAGTAGCCCCCTACTCTCCTGTTCCGGCGACTCATTTTGACTTTTTTGAGGTCGTCTTCGGCTATTCCCGCCGCACCAGCATTGTCGTGATATCCTCCGGGTGGCTTCCGCCGGTCACATATTCCGTCAGATCCCTGGCGAACTCGTCCAGGACATGCCCGGGCGTGTCCCCCAGACCGTCGCACAGGGTTTCCTCCAGGCCCTCGAAGCCGAATGCCTCACCTGTCTCATTCCTGGCGATCTTGACGCCATCCGTCGCCAGGGCCAAGGCGTCGCCCGGCGCCAGCACGAACTGGATTGCCTCATACACGGGCGATCGCGTCTGACCGATCGACGGTGTCGGCTCGATGGGGATCATCTCGCACGAACCATCGGCGTGAATAATGCATCCCATCACATTTCGACCGGCCAGGCAGTACTGAATCTCGCCCGTCTTGGGACAGATCCACGTTGCCGCCAGGTCCAGTCGGGTCTTCGAATCGCCATCGTACAGGATCCAGTTGACAGCACGGGCAAAGAGATGGGGGGCTTCCGAATACAGGGCCGCCGATCGAAAGGCCGCCCGCAACTCGGATAAATAGCGCGGCGACTCCAGTGCATCCACGTGCATCTTCGCTACAATGACGGCCGCCTTTTTATCGCGAAGTTGAACGATATCGTAAAAATCAGTGCAGTGCTCGGTCCCCATGTGGCGATAGGCCGCGACCTGAAGCTCCTCCCACCGCGGCAGGGCCTTCGGCGTCAGGGCATCCTGGGTCGCCCGGGCGATCGTTTCCACCGTGATCGCCGCCGCCTGGCGCAGGGCCATCGTTTGCCGGAGCACCGATTCGATCGGCATCGCCATGCAACTTGCCATCACTTCAAACGAATTCAGCGATTCCTGATCATACGGCGTATCGCCCGTGTCGTTCTCGACGTACAACATCCCCAGGTTGCCGCCCTGTCCGACCAGCGGCGCCGCCATCGCCGAACCGACTCCTTTCACGGGAACCGTCGGCGTGCAAAGATTCTGCGAGAGATCCAGACACCGAGGCTGTGTCTTCTCCGAAAATGACGGCCGTACGCACGCCTCACCCTTGTGCGACTGGCACAGGGTCCAGTCGAAATCGCCCGGGACGCGTTTGCGAACACCTATCCACGCACGCTTTGCGTTGAAAGTTCGGATCATCGCCCGGAGGAGCGGCGGCAGTGCCTCGGAGATCGACTCCATCCGGCTCAGACGCATCGCCAGAAGCGTCATCTGTTCCAGCAGATCGCGGCTGGTCGTCATCTCCGCGTTGGCCTTCTCGATGATCGTCCCCAGCGGCAGGGTATCCCCGTGTTGTTTCGTCAACGCGAGCAGGCGCTCCTGGTGAAGCTCCTCGCGGCTCTTTTTAGACTCCAGGAAAAATCGAATCGAAAAGACCCCCATCTCGATCTCGTCGGCATGCCGCAGCCTCGCCCGCGTCTTCTGGACCGCCCGATTCAGGCAGGTCGGGATCGACCGATCCAGCACCTCCAGCCACCAGGCCCCCTCGTCGTCCTGTGAGATATTCGCCTGATGCTTCCCCAATCGCGGATCGGGCAAATGGACGTTGCAATCCGGGTTCGACCCGATCGTCACCGTCCCGCCGTTCAATTGAAGGCTGTTGCGCAGCCGCCGGTTTTCCAGAATGGTCAATCGCATCGTCACTCGCCCGTGATATGAGACAGGTACCAGGCCGCCCATCAGCCCGGAAACCCGTCGCTCTTATCATACGAATTCCAGTGCCCCATCGTCAATCGTTAATCCGAAATCCTACGCCGACGCCCCGCTGTAGTGTTTCAACCCATAGCGCCAGAACCGGTTCGACACGATCAGCATCCCCACCGCCGCGGCAAACGCATACAGG
>JBHHUV010000455.1:0-2059 GCA_046754005.1 Phycisphaerae bacterium
CCCGCATGATCACGACGGCCGCCTCAGGCCAGAAATCGCCCAGCGAGCGCCTTTCGACAATGTCGTTAGGAAGCTCGTCCTTCTCAAGGAACATGAGATAAGTAGCTCCGAGTTCAAGCACCGGGTCATCTGATATTCGGTGCTCTTCGCCGTCCCATACGCCTCCGCCCTGCGTCACAGGGATGAGCTCTCCGACGGCTAGCGACGATGGGCGAATCGATCGCAAAACCTCAACAGAATACGTCGTCGACAGCCTCCCCGGCGGGCGCGCCAATTCTTCGGGGGTTGGGGTGCCAATCGTGCCCGCTTTCGGATGCCCGGATGGAAGGGGCCTAGGGGGCTCAGGAGTGGCTATGCCTAAGAATCCGCTGCGAGGGTCGTACGGGACAAGTACTTCCTCGACCCGTCCGACAATTATCGTCTCATATGGGCTCGCCATCTCCATAAGCGACGACGCAAAGGCAATTCGCGGATCACCGTATGCGATGACAGTGACTGGACGCGCGGTTGAGGAGGAGCCCGTATCCGCTCCGCCCGACGGGTTGTTCGCTTCGGCATCCGGGTCGACGGGTGATTCAGACGCCAACTCATCCACAGTGGGGGCTTCGTACTCCGGCGATTGAGCGCCGTCGAACTCAGGGCTGTCATTGCATGCCAAGGCAACCACCAGGAGTAAAGCCGCCGTGATCACGACGACGAGCCTAAGGATGGGCTGGCCTAACATCCCTGAAACCCCCAGTTTGGATCCGGATATTTATGATTGATCCCGCAAGAGTCCCATGGTTGTGGGCCGTTTAACAGCCCGAGATTCATGCAGTCGGAGTCCATCAGCGTTTCGCGGAGCCCTTGGTTAGCACACTGTCCATCTAAGCTATTGCGTTCATAGGGGCTGAAGTCGTGGGAAAGTCCGATAGCGTGCCCCAGCTCATGCGCAGCGGTACCCTGTCTCCGAAACGCAGTAGCGGCGGTGTCATTATCCAATCCAACGAATGCGTACCACCAAGTGTTCGGGTGGGAATGTAACTCGTCGCAATCACCTCCACGCACAGTTGGTGGCGAGCTAGTACCTAAGCAATCGTGGCCGACGGCAAGGTTCTGGTCCCAGAGATACGCGATCCCACGCTGATTGAAGGTATCGAAGTTAAGGCCGTTATGTGACCAGAATCGATCAGTGACAGTGATATGCACATCGTGATCTTCGTCAGGGGCCAACTCTGAGAAGAATACTGTGTTTGTGCTGGACTGAGGTGAGTTCCAGTCGGCGAGCGCACCGTCAATCAACGTTTCCCACGTGGCTGCGAACGCCGGATCCTCATAATGGCGATGCGTGGTTAGGGTCATATAGTGAATCCAGCTACCTGTGTCTGCGAATTCGTGAAACCAGCGATCCGTGAACAGCAGCTTGTGGCGCGGAAGAATCAGACAATTCTGGAGCGCGTTTATGTCGCGGCCGCCCGTTGTGAGAGTGGTGAGGTCGTTGAGGGCGATCCACGTAGGGAACGGGAACGTGGGACCTGGGACCAGATCCCAGCGGTGACCGTCGCGGCCGAACTGATCAAGCGCATCGAAGTTCGGGTCACCGGGTGAAGTGCCCATGCGGTTGATCGGGGCGAGGAAGGTGATCAGATCGAAGAAGGAGAGGAACTGATCCATGTCGAAGTCGACGGGCCACGCATCAAGATCCACGTCATTGGCAGTAGCGGTGACGGGGCAATCGAGGTCCCAGGGTGTGCCGACTTGATCTTCAGTGGCCCGGTCGAAGCCATCACAATCGTAGTCGTCGGGAGGAATCACCCACGGAGTGCCACCGCAGTGGTCCGCCGACGCCCCGGAATCACTCATAAGCAACGCGAGTCCAGAGAGAGCCACCATACACAGCAGGACGATGAGGCGGGTCATTTAGTTCCCCCCCGGCGACGCCAGCGGCTGGAGCCGGTGTCCGGGAGCACGCGATCTGTCAGGAAAAGCTGGGGGGGGGCAACTCGCTGTTTAGCATAGGCTTACTCTCGGCGACAGAGTATGCCTGTTCGTCTGATTTGTCAAGCTTTTGGTTGTGTCG
>JBHHUV010000456.1:0-2053 GCA_046754005.1 Phycisphaerae bacterium
CCACATTGGGCGAAGGAACCACTTTTTATTTTACTCTGCAGGGAGGTACGACTCATGGACTTGATGACCCAGGTATCCACACAGCCTATTCTACTCGTTGAGGACAACCCGGAGGATTATGAGGCGACCGTTCGGAGCTTCAAAAAGGCCGGGATCGCGAACAAGATCTATCGGTGCGAGGACGGCGATGACGCTCTCGATTATCTCTTTCGGCGAGGGCAATACACCGATCCCGACGCCGCGCAGCGACCGGGTGTGATTCTGCTTGATCTCAACATGCCCGGCACCGATGGTCGGGAAGTCCTACAGGAGATCAAAACCAACGAGAGGCTCAAATCAATACCAGTCATCGTGTTGACTACGTCGGCCGACAACCGGGACATTCGAGATTGCTATCAGGCCGGTGCCAACAGCTACATTCAGAAGCCCGTGGACCTGATGGGATTTGTAGAATCGATTCAGCGCCTCAAGGATTACTGGTTTGAGATCGTCATCCTCCCGCGCGAGTCGGAATGAACCATGATTGAAGCCTCCACGAGTCTGAGAATCCTCATCGTGGACGACAGTCCCGAGGATCGGGAACTGTACCGCCGGTACCTCGTGAAGGCGGGTCAGTGCGACTATGACTTCATCGAGGCCGAGACGGGAGAAGAAGGCCTCGCGCGCTGCCGGAAGGAAAAACCCGATTGTGTCCTTCTCGATTACAACATACCCGATTTGGACGGTCTGAGCTTTCTGGATGAACTGGCGAACGATGACGGTGGGATCAGTACCCCGATCGTCATGCTCACGGGCGAAGACAACGAATTCGTCGCCGCGGAGGCCATGGAACGCGGGGCACAGGATTATATTATCAAAGGCGACGTGAATCCCAGTTCGATCAGCCGCGCGGTTCGCTACGCCATCCATCGCCAGACGACCCAGTCACAAAACAAGCGGCTTATAGGCAACCTTTCGTCCCGCAATCAGGAAATTCTTCAACTCGCCTACGCGATGACCCACGATCTGCAAACGCCCCTGGCCAGCCTGACCGGAACGGTGGACGCGCTGGAGCGGCATCTGGAGGATCGAAGCGACGATCAGACAAGCAAATGGCTCGTGAGGATCAATCAATCCGTCAACCGCATGACACGAATGCTGGACGATCTGATGACGTACGTTCGCGCGGGAAATGAGAAGGTCGATATGCAGTCGGTCGAGATGGAGGAGTTGATCGATCAAATCCTCCTGGAAATGGTCGAGGTGGCATCCAAGAAGGATATCACGTTCGATGTGGCCCGCCCATTCCCCCGCATCACCGGCGATCCCAAACAAGTCTATCGCATCTTTTCCAATCTGATCGGAAACGGGGTGAAATATGCTTCGGCAGACGGGGACGTTCACATCACGATCAGCGCCACGACTCGGAATGACTCGGTTCAATTCCGGATCGTCGATAATGGCCCGGGGATCGATCCGAAATTCCTCGACAAGGTGTTCCTTCCATTCAAACGGGCCACGCACAAGGAAGAGGGCTCGGGCATCGGTCTCGCGACCGTGCGGCGGATCGTTGAACAACATAACGGCCGCGTCTGGCTGGAATCCGACGGTCGGTCCGGCACGACGGCCGTCGTCGATCTTCCATCCGTGAAGAGCGAGGCCGCCATCCCGGAGGGCGCCCCCGCATGATCGGCAAGACGATCCTACTCGCGGAAAGCGATCCGGAGACGATCAAAGCGCTCAGCCTCCGTTTGAAAAGCGAAAACTACGAACTTCTCGTCAGTTCGGACGCATTGCAGGGGACGCGTTCGGTTCTGGAGAATAAGCCGGACCTCGTCATTGCGAATGCCCAGGTTCCGGGCGGCGGCGCTTCCGCGATCCACAAGCAGCTCCAGAGCCGCGGCGACTTCACGACGCCCGTTGTTTATCTGGCGAACTGCCCCGACGCCGCATTGCGATCGCAGGCCGACACGATGGGAGCGGCCTCTTTTCATACGAAGCCCTTTGATCTGGATGAAATCCTCCAGGAAATACATCGCATCCTGAAAAATCCCGCCGAAGCAGCCCGGGTGGT
>JBHHUV010000457.1:0-2052 GCA_046754005.1 Phycisphaerae bacterium
TCACCGGTCTGCTCGCGGCGACGCAGAAGAAACTCGTCCGGCGATTCTACACGGCCCCGCTGGCGGTCTCGCACATCGCCGATTCCCGAGCGAAGTATTACACGATCATGCGACTGGCGATCCCCCGCGACGTCGCTTGGATCGTCACGGCCAATCCCTCGACGCTCCTGCTGCTGGCAAAGACGGCCGACGAAAACCGTGAGCACATCATCCGCGACATCCACGACGGTACTTTGTGCGAAGAGATGCCCATCAGCGGTGACACCCGCGCGGCGCTGGCCCCCCGGCTCGTGCCCGATCCGGTCTGCGCCCGGCGCCTGGAACAGATCGTCGCGAACCACGGGGTGCTGCTACCCCAACACTACTGGAACCTCGGCTTTCGGGCCCACTGGTGCGGCGGCACGATGGGTCTCTACGAAACGCAGTTTCCGAGGTATTACGGCGAGGTGCCCGCCCGCGACATCGGCCTGATCGCCAGCGAGGGCCGCATGTCCATCCCCGTCGAGGATGGCACGGCCGAGGGCATTCTCGACGTGACCAGCCAGTTCTTCGAGTTCATTCCAGCGAGTGAATACGGATCGGAAAACCCCGCCACCCTCCGCAGCCATGAACTGAGTATCGGCGAGGAATACTTCCTCGTGCTCACCAACGCGGGCGGTCTCTACCGATACGACCTCGGCGACCGCGTCCGCGTCACGGGCCGCGAAGGCGAGGCCCCTCTGATCGAGTTCCTCAGCCGCGACGACCACACCGCGTCGATGGCGGGGGAGAAGCTGACGGAGGACCAGGTGGTGATGGCGATGCGGGAGGTGCTGGGGAACGTCGAAAAGTCAAAATGTCAAAATGTCAAAACGTCGAGATTACTAGAAGAAACGGCAATCTCGATGGAGGGGGTGTCGATTCATCGGTTTGTTCTTTCGCCGCGATGGGCGGAGGTGCCGCGGTATCGGCTGTATGTTGAGGGCAACGCGGCCCAGCGAGTGGATCGGCTTCCGGATCGATTGGACAGGGCATTGTGCGAGATCAATCTTGAATATGCGCAGAAGCGCTCGACGCTTCGGCTTGAATCGATCGAATTGGCGGAACTGCCGCAGGGGGCGCTGGCCGAACGAGAACGACGTTTGCGGCTGGCGCGGTCGCATACGGCGGAGCAGTTTAAGCATCAATACCTGCTACCGCGGCCGGGGCTGGATACGGACCTGGAACAGGCGCCATCTGCTATTTGACGATCGTCCTTGCAACCGCACCAGGATGGGTTATTCGCGCCATCCGTTGAAACTGAATGAGAGTCCTCGATCGTCTTATCGTCCAAAGTCATTCATCCTGGTCTTGTGTTGTCGATTCTTTTGCAGATGCGTTCTTGCTCTCAATCTCATTCTTACGTAAGTCTATCAATTCTCTCCAGACGGCATAATCGAAGTGACACATACTCAGTGTCAATTGAATCATGTTGCCTTTCACTTCTTGTTTGCTTGCGATAGATGTCTCAATGATATTATCATTGTCATCAATCCAACATTTATCCCACATGTGAAGAATTCTCCGGCCTTCATCTCTCTTCAGCGTATGCCATCCCAGTCCATGTACTGAGTCGCGGAACAGGTAATCGAGCGGTTTCCATCCATGCTGATCGAGATGCTTGTGGACACGCTTGATGATGTTGTCCGGCTTGTCTATCGTAACACACAGCATCCTTATCGTACCCCTCATCGAGCCGGTCACAGGATCCGTCATAAAGACAATCTCTGTATATTCCGCCGGAACGTAGAAATACTCACATCCGGCGGGTCGCGTTTGAAGTAACTCGCTCTGACCGATGAGTTCATCCGAATCATCCCACCATTCGCGGAACACAGCGATAACAATGACCAGTACAATCGCGGACACGATCAGATTACGAGGATTCAGGAATGTAGTTCGGATTTGATTCATTTCTTTCATCGTCATGAATCTTCATGTAGCAGTGCGGTCATCAATCGACATTCAAAATCGTCGCCGCTTGTGTGAAGGCGCAATCCTGAAATCCCATCGCCCGCTTCAATTGCAGATCCT
>JBHHUV010000458.1:0-2003 GCA_046754005.1 Phycisphaerae bacterium
AAAGATAAAATTGTTGGCTCACTGCCTCCGACGAAGAAGTATGAAACCCCCGAGGGCCAGCAGAGTGACGGTGGATGGCTCGGGGATCGTGGCAATGAAGGCTTCGTTGAAGCCGTCGGGATTGATGCCTGTTCCTACGAACGTCATGCCATCGTCGGAGACACCTCTTGCTTCAGACAGAGTCCAGCCGGTCAGATCCAGGCCAACTTCATCGACCAACACCCCTTGTAGGTTTCGCATTCCGTTAGTGGCATCCCAGATGAACGCCTCAGAACCCAATACGGACTCGGCCGTCCCAACGACGATCGAACCACTCGCTGAAACGTCGAAAGCCACACTTTGAGGCCCTCCCCCAGGTAGGTCACCGAGACCGACGATCCCGCTTTCCTGCGTCCAGCGAAACGCTTCAAAGCCCAACATTGAGTTCCCCTCGCCTACCACGACTGAGCCATCGGCCGAAACACGGAAGGCCCGACTGACAAAGAATCCCCCCGGCAAGTCACCCAATCCGACCATGCCCCCGGTTTGCGTCCAACGGAATGCTTCTGTTCCCGACGCCGACTCACTCTCCCCTACTACGACCGAGCCGTCGGGCGTGACGCCGTGGGCCCCGCTCTGGAAGATTCCTCCTGGCAGATCACCAAGGCCAACCATCTCGCCGGTCTGTGTCCAGTGAAACGCCTCTGTGCCCGATCCAGATATGGCGGTTCCCACCACAGTTGAGCCATTAGCCGATACGCCGTTTGCTTTACTGAAGAAGCTTCCGCCGGGAAGGTCACCCAATCCGACCATCCCGCCACCCGCCGTCCAGCGAAATGCCTCGAAACCAGATGCGGAGTTACCCTCTCCAACGATGACCGAACCGTCAGCCGATACACCCAGGGATTGGCTGAAAGCAAGTCCATCAGGTAAATCCCCCAAACCGACCATGCCATCCGCCAGTGTCCAGAGAAACGCTTCGGGGCCGGAGGGGGATCTGCCCATTCCTACTACATACGCACCGTCGGCCGAAACGTCGTGGGCAGAGCTTTGCACTTCGCCCCCAGGCAAGTCGCCAAGCCCCTGGAAACTCGGCACTACGCCCGCGAAGGCTGTCGCCCCGCACCAAAGATAAGCACACGCCAAGGCCACAATAGTCAACATCACCTGACGGACGATTGATCTCGGATTGCTCGTTGTCGGTCGCATGGGGAATCTCCTCTGTTGGTGGTCACGATGGCCGAAGCCAAGACGCACCGATCACGCCTGACGCCCGCCGGTTGGGCGACCTCTTGAGTTGTTGCCGAATCCGCCATCTCGCGGCCCCTCGCTGAGTGGATGCATTATGCCGGAAACCTCCGGTAGTATCAAGATGAGGAGGCGTCACAGACTCTCGGAGAGCCCTCCGCTCGCTTCCTGAAGGCATGGAGATTCATAAGACGTCAGGACTGGTTTACTTCGGCTCAATCATCGCGAAATCCACCGAACAGCCAGGAACCAATGAAAAACCACAATACAAAGTTGAGTATCAGACGCATCATCAAAATCCTCCTTTTCCCGCTCACCCATGGAGCGGATCAGCTTCAGCCAAGATCCACTCTCGTCCGTGTGAAATAGATCCCACCTTCGCCGCGGTTCCAAGCCCAATCCTCGCCCCATTCTTCGGGTGGTATCAGTATTCTCATTGGCTCCTCCGATCCCCGTTTGAAGATCGCCACGCTTCGACCTTGCTGAGTGGCGAACCAATTGTCACCTTCGATCCGATGAATCATCATCTCATGGTCTCTTCTCATATGTATTGCTCCGTCTTTATTCGTACCGAAGATCATCAATTCGCCGTTGTAGATCGTCCTGACTTCGCCTTGTGTAAATCGATGTCGTATTCAACGATTCGTGGCCGAGAATCTGGGCAAGGGCAACTAAATCGTTGTTGGTATCAGCGAGAAACCGATGGGCAAAGGTATGCCGAAGTGTGTGCGGGGAGAATTTTACTCCCGTTATCGCCGAAAAACGTAAGCAAATCG
>JBHHUV010000459.1:0-2002 GCA_046754005.1 Phycisphaerae bacterium
AGTTCGATTCCCTCGAGGCGCTCGGCCTCCGCCTCGACGGAATCGAACTGCGCGACCTGCGGCTGCGCCTCGGCGACGTCGATCCCTAGAGGTCGCGCAGCACCAGCCCGCTCGGCACCTTGGGCGCGAAGTACGTCGCCTTCGGCGGCATGCTGGCGACGACCTGGGTGCAGATCACAAAGGCTGTCTTGCTGATGGTCGGAATCGCCTATATGGCATGGATGGTTTTGCAGTCATTTGAATTCGACTTCAGTGGACTGTTTGCGGCCGCCATGGCGAATCACGACGAGGGGCGTCTCCTGGTCGGGCCGGGTGGCCTGCATCTGGATTTTTTGTCTGGAATTTCGCTGGCGATGGCATTGGGATTCGGTATTGTCGGATCGCCTCATCGAATCGTCCCAGGGAAGCCAGGGCGTTGCCCCAGTTGTTCCGGGCATCGACATGATCGGGCTTGAGCCGCAGCGTCTCGCGGTAGTGGCGAATCGCCTCTTGTGGTTTTCCTTGGGCGAACAGCAGTGTGCCCAGATGGTTGTGCGCCATCCAGGCATCGGGGTTCTTGTGGATCGTATCTCGCCAGAGCGTCTCGGTATTCCGGTAGGCCGATTGTTGCTGCCAGGTCAGCCCGCCGAACGTCATCAGGACGAGCACCCCTGCAAACACGGACAGAACCTTTCCCCGCTCGTTCCACCGTTCCGATGCACGATGCACCAGGGCAACGCACAATGCAATCAAGCCGAGACTGGCCAGGTGTTGGTAATGATCCGCGACAAATGAGTAGCGCATCGGATAGACATCGAAGAAACCCAAGGCGGGCACGAGTGTCCCGGCGAAAAAGAGGATGGCCGTGATCGGCCCCCGCCCGATTCGGTGCCGCGCCAGCCAGAGTACTAGGATGACCGTCATCACCGCCACAGGAAACAGGTATTGCCACCACATTCCGGCGTCTATCTGCCAGCGCGGGTAGATGAACGTCAACCGAGTGGGCCAGACAAGCTTACTCGCGTGGAAGCAGAGCGCCCGCCCGGCAATCAGCCATCTTTCGATGAATGAATAATCCCAACTGAAGCCGACGGCCCCGAGTTCCTTCTCCCGCGAGACCGTCACCAACCCCATCATGAGGCCGAAAAGGAAAAAGGGAATCAGCGCGGCGACATCTTTCCAGGCGATGCGCCCTCGTTTCCACCAGATTACCAACAGCAAAGCCGCCGGCAACGTGCAGGTTACCGTCTTGCTCCACAGCGCGAAGAGAAACAGAACGAACGACAGCACATACATCTTTCCGGATCTGCGTTGAGCCGGCTCGCACCTCCATACCTGTGCATAGGAGAGAAAGGTCCATGCTGCCGCGAGATAGAAAACACAGGACAAGACGTTTTTTCGCTCGGTGATCCATGCGACCGACTCGACGTGCACCGGGTGCAGAGCGAAGATCGCGGCGGCCCACCCCGCTCCCGGCACACCCAGGCGCCTGAGCACGCGCCAGAACAGGAGCGAACCGGCGGCATGCAACACAATGTTGACGATGTGATAGCCCGCGGGCCAAAGGCCCCAGACGTGGTATTCCAGCCAGAAAGTCGTGTGGGTCAGCGGATAGAATTGGGGCGTGGCGTCGAATTCGGTCCAGATCCGCCAGAGCCCTTCGGCTGAGCGCAGGAGGCGATTGTCCGTCACATGAAAATCGTCATCCCAGATCGTACCGCATCGCGTAGCGGGTATATAGGCAGTGATCGATATAGCCAACAACAGGCAGGGGAGTAGAATGCGTTGAAGTGGATGAGGATTCTCCGTTCGCCGCGTGGCGGTGGTAACATCTGGAGAGTTTTCTGTAGATCGATGCCGTTTCATCGACCGCTCGCGAATAATATCCCCCCATCTGATTCAGTCTGGTAACTGTTTATTCAGGATACCGGAAATCGGATCTGAAATCGAGTCTTTGGAACGGGCTGATAATCAGGCGGATTCAGGACGAATGGAGGGGGACTCGTTGTGAGTCTGGCGCCGG
>JBHHUV010000460.1:0-1991 GCA_046754005.1 Phycisphaerae bacterium
GTCGCGTCCAGAGGGGGGTGGGCGTTGGTGTCGGTCGGCGCTCCGTGCGTCGCCCAGCGGGTGTGGCCGATACCGATGCTCTGCTCGAGTTCAAAGTCCAGCGACTGTTCGAGCACCGACAGGCGGCCGGCCGATTTGGTGACCGTCACCCGCCCCGCTTCAGCCAGGGCCACGCCCGCCGAGTCGTACCCGCGGTATTCCAGCCGCCGCAGCCCCTCGACGAGGATGGGTAGCGCCGGTCTGGTTCCGACGTAGCCGATGATTCCGCACATGGGTCACCCCTTTGATTCTCGCCTCACCGTGTGGCAGGCCGTCGCCACGCCGGCGGGACCGACAGGGGACGACGCCCCATCGCCCACCCGATTATCGGCGCTTCGCGTGCCCTGTCCAAGCGGGGCCCGATGGCTCCAGCCCCCGGGTGCATCCCATTTGGGGTGGCGAATCTCGGGCTCCGTGGCCTTCACGCCGCGCGGTGGATGGGACGCGATGCCCAGAAGGCATCCCACGAGCGGTTGATCCGCTGGCCTATCAGCGCCGTCATTGCCAAAGCCCCGCCTTCGCTCCACTGACGACCGCAGCCTTTCAGTCGCTTTCCGACGAGTTGCTTGCACGTGGATTCCATGATCCCCGAGCCGATGACCATTCCCTTCGCCCGATAGTCGACGTAATCCGTGATCGCCAAGCGGGGACGCAAGTAGGCCATCAATCCATCCAGGCCATCAAGCCCCGCCGAGCTACCCGGTTGGGATGCGTGGCTTCGGCGACACCGCTCCAGGTAACGCAACAGACCGATGCCACTCGATTCACGTAGCAAGGCCGTACATTGTGATGCCCACTTCTTGGCGGCCTGCTCATCGCCGTACAACCCACGCGCCGCCTCCCACACATATTCAACGAGGTGATACCAGTCTAGGATGCGTTCCGCATCGGAGAAGTAGGTCCGAGCCACCGTGTCGCACCAACCGCCGCCATCACTGATGAACACCACTTCGTCCGCCTGCAGCATCCCACAGCGGACCGCCAGTTCCCACAACCCGGCACCGAATCCCTGTGCATCATCCCGGGACGAGATCACCCGCTTATGCCACGTGCTGTTCCCTTCCTGCCAGAACACCGTGCCGCACTTCATCTCCTGATACACAATCCGCTTCCGATCGCCGTCCACCTGACGATACCGCGTCGGGTACATCACCCCATCGCTGCTTATATAGAGGCGTTTCGGACGCGCGATGACCGGATTCAACAACGCATGTTCCTCCCGCGCCACACCTTCCGGCAAAGCCTGCAACGATTCCACGACTTTCTTTCGATCCTGCTCCGCGACCCCGCCGACCTGCTGCATCAACCGATTCAGCACCGTATCGCTGAGATGAACATCGTGCTGATAGAACAGCTCCTCCTGAAGTTCCGAGAAACTCATGTGTGTCGCAAGACGCAAAGCACGCCTGCCTACACTCACGGTGACCTCGCCAGGTGGAAGATCCAACACATCATCGAGCGGATAGTAGAAAGCGCCGTCCACCGAACAACGAAAACGCGCTCGACGCACGGTCACCGGACCATTCAGCCCAATCAGCGTTCTCGCTTTGAATCCCTTGTGTCGGAGCTCTCCGCCTTGCGGCGAAAAAGGGGGCGCGGTACCGCCACGCGATCCACGCTCGCCTGCAATGTCTTGGCCGCCAGTTGCCGCGTCAAAGCATCGATCTTCTCTTCCCGTCGCTCCAGCGTGCCATCGACCTCCTCGATCATCTGCTCAACCACCTCGCCATCCATCTCTACCGTGATCTTTACCTGCTGCATCGCAACCTCCTTGTGTAAACGCTCCGGCAGCCACACGCCACCATAGTACACAAGAAGCGTAACTGTAATCCTTCGAGCGCGCCACCCTAAATGGGATGCACCCACAACCAACGACTGCCAACTGAGAGCCGAGAACTGACTGCCGTCGTCCGCAGCCGCCCCCTCCTTCGCCCAACGAAGAGTCGGAGACG
>JBHHUV010000461.1:0-1990 GCA_046754005.1 Phycisphaerae bacterium
TCCTGCTCAGCCCATGTTTCCCACTGGCAGGCCGTCGATCTTCGTGGGCAGCGAGAAGTCGGAGATCGCCGAGTGGCTTCGGGGGCATCGGGCGGGGGTGCAGATCCCGCAGGATGCGGCGGCGTCGCTGGTGAGTTGGATCCGGCAATTGAAGACCGATCCCGATTGCCTCCGCGACATGGGTCGCGCGGCGCGGCGGCTTTTCGATGAATCCTTCGACGCGGAGTTCGCGGCGGAAAAATGGGCGGCGCTGATCGAACGGTTTGTGGGATAAGTGGTCGGCGTTTGGGGATTGGGGCATGGTTTTCACTGCTTGACGCAGTGGCACACATGCGATCCCATCCCAAATGAATCATCCGAGTTCAACTTCTTTGACGATAGGCACAACATGACTACTCAAACGAAGCCGACAGAGAAAACGAGGATCGTACTCAATCCGTATCCGGATGAGAGTTGGTTCTGGCCCGTTCTGGATGAATACCGCGACGCGTCCGGCCGGACGCTCATCGAATGTGAACGGGATGTACTCATCCAATCCGAGCCGGAACACATTGACACGATGCTCCGTGAGCGGAGTTGGAAAACATGGCCCAAACCGGCGCATCGAGTGGAGCAGATGATCCAGGTCATCACGGCGTTTCGAAACCCGAATGAGCCGATTGGCTACCTCGAGTTCGGAACCTGCTGGGGCACCACGTTCCTGAGCGTGATGCAGGCGTTTCCCAAGGCGCGGGGAACGGGCCTTGAAATAACCCCACATCGATGTGAGGTATCGAGATGGATGGTGAAGCGCACGGGAGACAACCGATCCGAAATTCGCAATGAAAGCATCACACAGGCAAAGCTGGACACCGAATCCATCGATGTCGTCTTCATGGACACCAATCACGGTGAGGACGACTATGATTTTATCCGGCATGTTCTCGACAGCGGATGGCTCCGGCGCCACTGGCTCTTTGTCTGCGACGATCCCAATCATTCGGGAACAAAGATCGCGCGTGAACGATTGATGCGCGACTTTGACGACACCTATAAGATCATCACCCGACCGGATATCAATCTTTGGTGGTTTTGGAAGTAGTTCGCTTGAGACCTATCCATCGGGGAATGAGTGGCGGCTGAGCGGCTGGTAGATCGGCCCGTCGCTTGTGAGCGTCGATTGATAGAGGGTGATCGACGAGACGGTTTGGATACCCGCGTTGAGATTTGCGTGCTTTTCAACGGCACGGCGGATGTCGTTTGAATCCTTCGGCGCGCGGTTGCGGGCAAGTGTCAGGTGCGGGCGGAAGGGGCGGTTCTCTTTCGAAAAACCCAGTGGCAGTAGCAGTGTTTCGCATTGCGCGTGGCATCGTGCGAGTGTTCCCGTGGGCTCGTGGAGACCGACCCAGACGACTCGGACCGATCGCGGGGACCCGAAGACGCCGAGTCCGCGAACGGCGATGTCGAACGACCGGCACTCTTGCACGAGTGTGTCCAACACGAGGCTCAGGGGTTCTATCTGGTCGTCGTCGATCTCGCCGAGGAATTTCAGCGTCAGGTGTATCTTTTCCGGATCGACCCATCGAAGACCGGGGCAGTGATGGCGCAGGCGATCCTGAGTCGTCGCAAGTTGCCGCCGGATGGCGGCGTCGAAGTCGATGGCGATGAAGGACCGCATGTAGACTTCGATTGTATCGCATCATCGAAGGCAAGGTGTGGATTTGTTGTTTGACGATTTGTGGATTGACGATTGACGATCGGTAATAAAAGAAGAAACAGATGAAAAGGCGGTTGCGGGAGGCATGCTTATCCGACCCAAGAGGCCGGGTCGTCTAAGCATGGCACCCGGCACCCTTGTGGAACTCGGAGTATTTCCGGCGCCCTTTCAGGGCTGAGTGCTGTAGGGGGATGGAACCCCAGGGCTGCGCCCTGGGCTTTGTTATGTCGCCCTTTCAGGGCTGAACAACGCATTTGGGGATTGCTTTTCATTCAACGCTCAGTTGGAAAATTC
>JBHHUV010000462.1:0-1989 GCA_046754005.1 Phycisphaerae bacterium
CGGATGATCCTGCCTGCTATTTCAACCTGGGTACGAGCTATATCAAGATGTATTATCGCGACAAGAGCCCGGGTTGGCGAAAGATGGCGCGGGAAGCCTGGCGGCAATCGCTGGCTTTGAGGCCGGGCCAAGTTGAGGTGGAACGGTTTCTTGCTCGTACCGAGACGCTTGATTAAGAGCGCGGCCGCAGGCTGACACACCGCATGATTGTCCATCTCCCGGTGATCGGGGGGACCCTGCTTATTTCCGCCGCCCTTACAGGGCTCGTTTCGTGTGGGCGCCGGCGACCCAGGGTTTCACCCTGGGCTCTGTTATGTCGCCCTTGCAGGGCTTGGATCGTGTGGTGGGCGGTGCCCACCCTACGACTGTCGGCCCGCCGGCAGAGGTATTCGATTAGATGCCATCGACTCAATCCATCATCGATAAGATCAGGGCGGATCCGAAGATCCCCGCACCCTCGCAGACAGTCTTTCGAATACTCGAATTGACGAAAGACCCGAACTGTAGCATCAATCAAGTTGCGCATACAGTTCAACGCGACAGCGGTCTGGTCGCACAACTGCTCCGCGAGGCCAACAGCGCGCTGTATGGATTCAACTCGCCGACCTCCTCCATAGCCGAAGCCTGCATGCGGCTGGGGATGAAACGCGTCCGATCCGCCGTGATCAACCGGCACGTTGTCGACGGCCTCGGCCGCGCACGACCGGCTGGGTTTGATTCGAATCGCTATTGGCAATCCGCGTTCGCGATGAGCGTGGCCGGTCGTGATCTGGCCGGCAAACTGCTCCCGGAGACGGCCGAGGATGCGGCCACCGCCGGTTTGTTGTGCGACATCGGAATCGGTCTGCTCGCGTTTGGGGTTCCTGATATCTATCGACAGGTCATCGCCGCGCTGAGCGGTCCGGCGCCCGATTCGATCCAGGATATTGAACGGCGCGTGTTGGGCGTGACGCACGCGGAGGTGGGCGCGGCGGTGTTGACCGACTGGAAACTAGAGGGGCACATCATCGCGGGGGTGCAGCACCATCACACCGATGCTCGAAAGATCATGGCTCAAAGTGCTGTGTCGGTTCATGAAGGCGATGTGGACGGGGACGATGAAGCGCGTTGTCGATTTTCACAAATCGTCGCGGCGGCGGTGACCATCTCGGATATCGCACTGAATGGATCGGATATGGATCGTGTGGGTGATCTGTTCGATCGCATCGAATCGCTCAGCGACGATGCCGACGCGCTGGTGAACCGATTGTTGGATAAGCTGGTCGAGCACATCCAACAGTCGGCGGAATCGCTCTCGGTCGAAATCGGATCGGTCGAGACGATGCAGACGCATTTCGAAGACGCGGTCGCTTCGCTACCGAATCTGGAAAACCGGATGAGCTACCGACCCATGACGCGCGATGAGATCACGGGCGAAATATAAAGACGAAAGTATTTACGAACCGGCGGGCATTCGCATGTCCTGTTGTCGCGGCTTGGGGACGCCGGCGGGCATCGGGGGTTGAACGGGTCGGGCGGGATCCTGCCGCCCCTGCGCCGGGGGACCGAGCTGCGGCCTGCCTTGCGGTTGAGGGGAGGCCTGCTGCGGAACCGGGGCGGACCTGCGGGCCGTCTGTTCGGCCGAAACCTGTCCGACGACGACATTGCCCGCGAAAATCGCGCCATCCGCGATCTCGAGTCGATTGGTACGCATGTCGCCTTCGAGCTTGGCGGTGGCCAGGAGGTGCAGCTTTTCGCTGACGATCAGGTTGCCCTTGCACTCGCCCTCGACACGGACATTCGCCGCTTCGATGTTGGCGGTCACGTGGGCCCCTTCGGCGACATGAAAGGATCCCTTCGACTTGATCTGACCGTCGAAATGACCTTCCACGCGTACGCCCTTATCAAACGAAAGCTCGCCCTTGAAGCGGGCATCGGGTCCGATGACCGTTGGAAATTCGCCGTTCAATTCGGCCATAATCTCAAATCCTCCCGGCACTCGCAGAGTGC
>JBHHUV010000463.1:0-1985 GCA_046754005.1 Phycisphaerae bacterium
GACGACGCCTATGCCCGAAGCAGCCGCTACGGTCGTTGCGTGGTCCACCCGATCCTGACCGCGGGGATCATCTCGGCGGTTCTCAGCAGCGAGATCCCGGGTCTGGGGACGATTTTTCAGCAGTTGGAGATCAAGTTTCTCCAGCCAGTCTATATCAACGATCGGATCACGGCGACGGCGATGGTCGAGGAGATCATCGATCCGGAGCAGGTTCGGATGCTGGTGGCCTGTGTGAATCAGAACGGTGAAGACGTCGCGATCGGCAACGCGATCGTGATCCCGCCGAAAGAGACGCGGGTTATTACATAGGGGCCGGGCATGTTACGGACCCAGAAAGGATCAGAGAACAAAGCCCAGGGCGACAACCCTGGGGTTCCGTTCACCTTCTTGATCCGAAGCCCTGTAAGGGCGGCGGAATTTCCCGATTCCAATTTCTTCCGGCGCCCCTTCAGGGCTTGATTGCCGGAATGGGCCACAGCCCAGGGTTTCACCCTGGGCTTTGTACTACGGCCCCTTCAGGGCCGATACTCTATGTCTGACTCGGCGTCAGGGTGTCGGCCTTGTGTTTGGGCAGGGCGTAGCGGTTGTAGAGCAAAAAGACAACCGCCGTGCCGAGCATGATCCCGCCGAAGGCCAGCCACATCAAATCCGGCCGCTGCATGTCGCGGGCGAGTTTGCCGTAGAGTGTGCCGGACAGGATTCCGCCGAAGAGGTTACCCAACGCGACGGCGACGAAGTAGTAGCCCATGTACAAGGCCTTCTTGTTTTCGGGCGCAATGCGACCGACGTATTCCTGGCTCGTCGGGCTGGCCATCATCTCGCCGAAGGCGAAGATCACGATCCCCGCAGCGACAATCCAGACGATGCCGCCCATGCCGATCATGCTGGTGTCGCCCGCGATGGCCGAGAGGCCGATGCCGATGGCCGCGACGACCATGCCGACGATCATGGTGGTGAATCGGTGGAACCGGGCCATGAAGAATGAGATCATCACCTGGAACAGAACAATCGCACCCGCGTCGAAATTGACGATGAACTCGGGATTGACCTGACGACCCTGGATGATGATGCGATTGGTCAGGGCCTCTGCGTCTCCGTTTCCGGCAACGATCATTTCTTTAAGGGCGACCGGGGCCATGCGCACCTTGCTGTCCAGCAAATCTCGTGAAGAATCCTCCAGCAGTTTGTCGTCAAGTGTGCCGGCTGTCTTGGCCTCCGTAAGTTTCTGGATACTTTCGAGAATGACGGCTCTCTCTTTCTCGTTGATCGTGGCGATCTGGCTGGCGATACCCACGTTGGGATCATCCGGGTCACTCTCACCAAAGATGAGCGGCTGGGTGTCCACGAAGTCCCGGATGTATTCCGGCATCGTCAAGAAAATCTGGTTGAACGAGGTCCAGAAGCCGGACATGATGAGCAGGAACAGGGCGAATCGCCAGTTGCTGCAATGCATTTTTTTGAAGAGGAAGACTCGGCCCCGGGAGGCCGGAGACTTGGGATCGCCGCTTCCCTCCGGCAGGAGGAGGTCGTACAGGATGTTCAGGACGATCCATCCACTCAGGATTGCTCCGCAATAGCCCCAGTCGAACCAGGACGTCCCCACACTGTCCAGGTAGCTGGCCACCATCAGCCCGACAATCACGGTGCCGACGGTGATGAAAAATCGAAGATTGCCCAGGACCTCGACGAGATCATCGAGCACCTTTTTCAGCGTGCGTTTCTGACCGGAATCTTCTTTGCTGACCGGCTCCTTGTAGAAGAGCAGGACGATCAGGAGGTTGACCCCGGCCCAGCCGGAGCAGGCGATGAAGACCCATTCCCAGCCCCATCCCCGGACCATGCCCGCGACGATCGGCCCGACGAAGCCGCCGATATTGACCATCATATAAAATATGCCGAAGCCGGCGGCGGAGTTGCCCTCGTTCGTCACGCGCGCAACCGTCCCGACGACGACGGGTTTGAATATCGCCGCCCCCAAAGCGACG
>JBHHUV010000464.1:0-1976 GCA_046754005.1 Phycisphaerae bacterium
GCTCGTAGCGATAGAACCCCTTGAGGATCCCCTCCTCGGCGCCGTCCGGGATCGGCGGCATCACATACGGCTCGTTGCCGAGCGTGATGTAATAAAACACGTCCTCGTTTTCGTGATACATGCGGCGGATGCCCTCGGCGATGATCACCGAGAGTTCGTAGGCGAAGGCCGGATCGTATGCGAGGAGGTTGGGAACGAGTGTCGCCGTGAGTTGGCTGTTGCCGTCCTGATGTTGAAGTCCCTCGCCGGCCAGGGTCGTTCGCCCCGATGTCGCACCCATCAGGAAGCCTCGACAGCGCATGTCGCCGCAGGCCCAGATGCTGTCCCCGACGCGTTGGAACCCGAACATCGAATAGAAGATGAAAAACGGGATCATGTTGACACCGTGGGTCGCGTAGGCCGTGCCCGCGGCGGCGAAGGAGGCCATCGAACCCGCCTCCGTGATTCCCTCCTCAAGGATCTGACCGTTCGCTTCCTCCCGGTAATAGAGCAGCGTGTGGGAATCGACCGGTTCGTATTTCTGGCCCGCGTGGGCGTAGATTCCGTACTTCTGAAACAGCGATTCCATTCCGAAGGTTCGGGCCTCGTCTGGAATGATTGGAACAATCAATCGGCCGATTTGTTTGTTTTGGAGCAGGCGGGAGAGCAGCCGGACAAACGCCATTGTCGTTGCCACTGCCCGGTTTCCGCTTCCCTTGTGAAACTCCTCGAAGATTTTTTCCGGTGGAGGCTCGATCGGTTGGGCATGCACGATTCTCCGCGGCACCGATCCGCCGAGCGCGGCGATCCGATCCTGAAGATATTGGATCTCCGGGCTGTCGTCTGCCGGTCGATAGAACGGCGCCTCGCGCAGTTCCCGATCAGAGATCGGGATGCCGAATCGATCTCGGAAATGACGCAGTTCCTGTTCATTGAGCTTCTTCTGCTGGTGGGTGATGTTCTTTCCTTCGCCCGCCTCGCCGAGACCGTAGCCCTTGATCGTGCGTGCCAGGATGACGGTGGGCTGATCCGTGTGTTCGACGGCGGCCTTGAAGGCGGCGTGGACCTTGTCGGGATCGTGGCCGCCCAGGCGCAACTTTTCGAGTTGCTTGTCATTGAAATGTTCGACGAGTTTGAGCAGTCGGGGATCGGCGCCGAAGAAGTGCTCTCGAATGTAGGCTCCTGATTCGACGGAGTATTTCTGCCATTGGCCGTCGACGACATCGGCCATCCGCGCTGGGAGCAGCTTGTCCTTGTCGGCGGCGAAGAGGGGATCCCAACTGTCGCCCCATAGCACCTTGATCACGTTCCAGCCCGCGCCGGAAAAGGCGGCCTCCAACTCCTGGACGATGTTGCCGTTTCCGCGAACGGGGCCGTCGAGTCGTTGCAGGTTGCAGTTCACTACAAATGTCAAGTTGTCGAGGCATTCCCGCGATGCCAGGGTGATCGCACCGAGGCTTTCCGGTTCGTCCATCTCCCCGTCGCCCAGAAAGGCCCAGACTCGGCTGTCCGAGGTGTCCACGAGGCCCCGGTTGTGTAAATAGCGATTGAACCGTGCCTGATAGATCGCCGTGATCGAGGCCAACCCCATTGACACGGTGGGGAACTCCCAGAAATCGGGCATCAGCCAGGGATGGGGATAGCTGCTCAGCCCGCCGTCGGCGGCCAGCTCCCGGCGGAAATTGTGCATCATCGCAACGCTCAGCCGACCTTCGACATAGGCTCGTGCATAGACTCCCGGTGCGGCGTGTCCCTGGAAGTAGATCTGATCACCACTTTGCTCCGCCGTATTCGCGCGGAAGAAGTGGTTCAGACCGACCTGCATCAGCGTCGCGCTGCTGGCATAGGTCGAGATGTGACCGCCGATACCGGCCGATCGGCGATTTGCCCGTACGACCAGCACCATGGCATTCCACCGGATGATACTCTTCAGTCGGCGTTCGATTTCACGCATCGGCTCCAATTCGAATTGCTCTAACACGAGTCGCGTCCAGCCG
>JBHHUV010000465.1:0-1970 GCA_046754005.1 Phycisphaerae bacterium
AGGAGCGCAGGCGCATGGCCACGGGTGGAGCGCAGCGGAACCCGTGGGTTGGGTGAGAGTGCTTCATCATGTCGCCCTGAATGGGCGAGGGCAGCATGCCTGCGCCTTGACGATGAGATGTGCGGGAGAACACCGTGTCCACGGTCTTGCTCTCAACCCATGGCAACGCTCCTATGTCCCTCCGCGAAGGATTTCGCCGGACCACCTGTGCTTAGATCCCGCCTGAACGGTCATGGACCCTGCCGGACTCCGCTGTCTCGAAATCATTTCCCGCTTAAGACAGTATTTCGTTGCGCTTTCACTGCCGAAACGACTCTGTACATGGCGTCCAAAATAGAAAGGTGACAATCGCTCTTCGGCCGCATGGTTCCGCGAACTCCGAAAATCAGCTAATCTGTTATCAAGACAGATGTTTGGAGCCGAGACCATCTCCGATGAGCGGATTCTCGCGGCTGTCCAGGGGTCCGAATCCGATCGCGATTGGATCCTGGAGTCGCTCGGTTCACAGGTGCGCACCATGGTCATGGCCCGGCTTTCTCCCACACCAGCGCAATTCCACGCCGTCGACGACATCTCCCAGCGAAGCCTGATCGCACTGGCGGAGGGCATGTCCCGGCTGCGCAGCCCCACGATTGGCGCATTGAAGTCGTACACATCCACAATCGTGTCCAGAAAAGTCGCCGATTACATCCGAGACGCTCGCAAGCGCAAGCAGCAACCAATGGCATCGCTCGATTCGACGGTTTTCGGCGCCTCCGCTGCCGGATCGCTGGTGGAACTCCTGTCAACAAGCGGCACGTCGCCGCTCAGTTCGATGGCCCGCGCCGAGGCGATTCGGCGGATCATTGTCGATCTCGGCCGACTGAAGCCGTCCCATCGCGAAGTCATCACGCTGGCCTTCTTCGATCAGTTACCCTTGAGCGAAATCGCCGAACGATTGGATAAATCGCGACCGGCCGTTTCGATGCTGTTGATTCGCGCGATCAAGACGCTCCGCCGCAACGTCACAGGCTCCAGCAAGGTGCATGACGGACATGTCCGCGAAACGTGAAAATGAATCTTCCGAACCCACGACCGAGCAGGTCGAGCAGGCGCTGGAGTCCTTCTGGCGGGGTTCACCCCAGCAATTCGATCGACTCATCGATGGGGAGAATGGCGACGAGTCGGAACCGGCCATCTGCGATCTGCTCCACGGCGTTGCCGACTGCGTCTCCGGCTGGACCAGCCTGCCCGCGCGGATCGGCGACTATCCCATCATCCGAGAGATCGGCCATGGTGGAATGGCCGTCGTTTTCGAGGCCCGGCAGGAGCGAACAGGCCGAACAGTCGCGCTGAAGGTGATCCGTCGCTGACGGACGGCGAGGGCAAGTCGGCCGTGACGCTCCACGATCTGCGGCGGACCTGCATCACGAACTGGACCAAGCGTGTCAACATCCAGACGGCCCAGAAGCTCGCCGGGCACCGCAACGTCGAAACCACGCTGACCTACTACGCGGCAGCGACCCAGGACCAACTCGACAAGGCCCGCGAGGCGGGCACCGAGGCCGCCAAGGATGCCTTGGGGGGAATTTCTGACCCATTTCTGACCCATTTGGACGATTTGGGAGCATCTTCGGAAAACCGCAAAGTCGTAAGTGATGGAAAGAATAAAGACTTAGGTATGACTGGCCCCCTAGGATTCGAACCTAGACAAACAGATCCAGAGTCTGTCGTGCTACCATTACACTAGGGGCCATCGGCTGCCCTCACGAGTGTATATCGGGGCGAATACGTGTCAAGCGCGGGGCGGAAACGTCGATGCGTTCGAGTGCTTCGTCGCACATGATTCGATGGGTGGCACGCGCTAACGATGCAGTCGTTAGGCCATGGGCCTTGCGAGTAACCAAGGCCTGGATGAGCCAGACCGCCCCATCAACTAAGGATCAGCAACAAAATAACTTCCCGGCGGGTCCATGACAGAATCCGCGGGT
>JBHHUV010000466.1:0-1968 GCA_046754005.1 Phycisphaerae bacterium
TGAGTCGATCCCCTGGTCGGTTTGGATCATCCCGATCCTCTGGTGGCTCAGCCTGTTCGCCGCCACCTTCTTCGTCTGTGCATGTCTGGTCGTCATACTCCGGAAGCAGTGGACGCAGCACGAGCGCCTCACCTTCCCCCTCATGCAGACACCCCTGGCCATGGTTGCCGCGCCCAAGCAGGGGGCGCTCTGGCCACCGATGTTCCGAAGCCGCCTGTTTGTCATCGGCTTCATCGTGCCGTTCTTCATTGTCACGTGGAACATCGGGAGCTATTTCTCCCCGGTGTTCCCGGAGATACGAACAGACTTCGGCTGGCTACTGGTTGCCCGCCACTTCCCCGCCATCCGTGCATTGATCATCTTTCCGATCATTGGTTTTCTCTATTTCGTCAATCTGGATGTCCTGTTGGTTCATCTCCGATTTAGTGGGTCGAAGGCTTGGAGAACTTTTAGTGCGAAATAGTGCTGATCGTGAAATCCGTAGGCTTTTCGCTTGATGACCTTGATTTTGTTGTTTGTTCCTTCGAGTTTCCCGGTGTGGATGGGATAGTCACAGTGATTCAAGATGCCATAGTCATGGCGTTCCAGGCGACGCGCAAAGGTGTTCACCTCGGGATGGTCGAGGGTGCGGGCCAAGGTGCACCATTCCGCGATGCGGCGGGCGGCCCATCCACGCCGACGGTATCCCCAGATTTGCTTGAGCAGGTCTTTGAGGATCATCATCGTCGAGATCGTTTGGTTGAGTTCAAGAAGTCGCCGCAGGTGTTCGCGGTGCTTACGGCGACGTATCTTTTTCTTGTTTTTCAACAACAAGTACTTCGCTCCTTTGAAGACGGCCTTGTCTTCGTCGGATGCCTTGCGATATTCGTCGTTGCGCACCTTGTCGATGACCTGATTGAAGGCGGCCACGACGTGAAAGAGATCGAAGACGATCTGGACATGAGGCGCCTTCGTTTGGACGGCAAGGATATAGGGGTTCCACATGTCCATCGCAATGGCCTGAAGGGCTTGTTTTTGCGCATCACTCATCCCATCGAAGAAGTCCATCAGGGTCTCAGCGGTGCGATCCTTGCCGAGCCAGACCACCCGTCCGGTCAGGGAGTCCATGACCACGGTCATATACTGATGCCCCTTGCGGATGGCGATCTCGTCCACGGCCAAAATGGTCAGGTCGCTGTAGTCGGTTTTGTCGTAACGCCTCTCCAAAAAGGACTTGTCGATGTCCTTGACCGTCTTCCAGTCGAGTTGAAGGTGCTCGGCGACCTCTTTGACCGTGAGGACCTTGCACAACTCGTGGATGTATCGGGCCAGGCGTTGAGTCACGCGCTTGTAGGGGTCGAAGAACTCGAGATCCTCGACGCGGACCTTTCCGCACGCCGGGCAATAGATCTTGCGGAACGAACAGCCGATCCAGACCTGGGCCGCGCCCAGATTCAGGTCGCGGAGGGATCGTTTGCCCCAGTCGTGGACTCTCGCCCCCGCCCCGCCGCAGACATGGCAAACGGGACGATATCGCAAATCGGGCTCGGCTTCGAGCCAAGCCATGTCGGCTTCGACGGCGACGCTTTGGCGTGTAAGTTTTGCTCGACAAAACGGGAAATACGGTGCTATACTCAACACGGACATCGGTTGTCTCCTTCCCACCAGAAGTTGTTTGCCAACCACTGGTTACGGAAAACAGACTCCGATGTCCATTCCTATTTCCCTTCATCATTCACCCACTAATCCGGAGATGAACCTTAAGATGTTTCTCGGCGAGAACGCGTTCCTTGCCGTCCTCATCAAGGTAAACGGCCTTGAACGTCGCGCCGTCGCAGTCCTTCAGGTTCGCGTGCATCGTGATCTGGCTCTGGAAGACAATGCGTGCATCGGTCTTCGGAAGGGCCAGCCGAAAATCGGCGTAGACATCCCCCGGCCCTGTCTTCCAGGGCGGATGGGCCAGAAAGCCGAACAACTGCCTGTCCTGAA
>JBHHUV010000467.1:0-1954 GCA_046754005.1 Phycisphaerae bacterium
GCTCCGGATGCCGGGACGGCTGTCGGTCCACCGCCTGATGTGTCATGGACCCAGCATCGGCGTCCCGGCGGTGCGTTGCTGTTGTTTTTTTGTTGTTGTTGTTATGCTGGACCGAGAATCCCTTCTCGGTCCCACCCCCATGGGAATCCCTACCCATGACTTTTTTTATGCGCCCCAAAGGGGCCAAAACATATCAGCTCAGAGCGAAGCGCCGTGATCTACTGTGATAGTACGAGTGATCAATCGGCCCCTCCGTTTCAGGCCTCCCATTCCCGAAAACAGGATTCGATCAGCTCCAGCGGCAAACCAACCACATTCGAAAAACTCCCCTCGACGTGCTCCACAAAATCATCCCCGACATCCTGAATGCCATAGGCCCCGGCCTTGCCCTGCCATAAATCCGTATCGAGATAGGATTCGATCTCGTCGGCGCCAAGACGACGAACACGGACCCGGCTGATCGCGTGTCGCAGCATCCGCCGAGAAGTCGCGGGGGAAAACAGGGCAACCCCGGTCATCACCTCATGATCCGTATCAGACAGCCGTTGAAGAATTCGACGAGCGTCTTCACGATCGGCGGGCTTGCCGATGATCTCGTCGTCAACCGTCGCGATCGTGTCGGCGGCGAGGATCGTCTCCCCGGCGTGCGCGGGAGCCACGCTGCTCGCCTTGAACCACGCGAGGGATTCGGCGTGCAATTCCGGTGAGACATGCGGGTGCGTCGTCTCGGGTTCCTCCATCGGCGGCTCGGTCATCGTAAAGGCATACCCCGCCTCGCGCAGCAGTTCCCGGCGACGCGGACTCACCGAGGCAAGAAGCAGCGGTCGAGGTTGAACGGGTGCGGACATGGGATATAGGCCTGAACGAATAAAGATTGTACGCCCCCTATATTCGCGATGCACGGACGACGCAAGCCCTATGTAAGCGTACGCGATTGCGCGACAAGGAAGAACCACGGGCTTCTAGCCCGTGCGGTCGTTCGAAACCATGTTCGCCCCAATAACGCGAACGATGATATGGCGCGTTTCCAGCAATTTTTCTCAATTTACATCGAACCATTTCATCGTGCTTACGGTCTAATGGAGCGGAAGGATATCCAGCCCGATGGCTGAAACCAAGAGCGACGAGACGCTGCTAACGGAGTTCGTCAAAGGCCGCCGCGCGGCCCTGGGGGAGCTGGCGCGCCGATATGAACAGGCCTTGCTCGGCCTGACCGGCGGTTTATTAGGCGGCCGACAAGATCTCGCCCGCGACGCGGTGCAGGAGACGTGGGTCCGCGTGATTCGATTCGGCGAGCGGTTCGACGGCCGCAGCCGGTTCAAGACGTGGCTCTACCGGATCGCGATCAACCGATGCCACAGCCTGTCGGCGGAGGCGGCGGAATGGGCGGCGTCTTCTCAACGGAATGAGAACGCCGCCGAAATCGAAGTCTCACTTGAGCGAGAAGATCGCAAGACAACCCAACCCGATCGGGCCGCCCAGACGGCGGAGCGAGA
The DNA here is from genome assembly GCA_046754005.1 of Phycisphaerae bacterium. Classification (GTDB taxonomy): domain Bacteria; phylum Planctomycetota; class Phycisphaerae; order UBA1845; family UTPLA1; genus CAYXGR01. The sequence continues at coordinate 1,497 of JBHHUV010000467.1, forward strand.
TGGGGCACTGCGTCGCACGGTCGAACAACTCGGCCCCGACAAGCGCAATGTGCTGCTCCTGTGCTACCACAAGGGGCTCACCCACCCGGAAGCCGCCGAAATCCTGGATATCCCTATCGGAACGCTGAAGTCTCGATTGAATGCGGCCCTGGAGGAATTGCGGGGCCGTCTGTCGTCGGAGATGAACCCATGACTTTGCAGAATGCAGACAATCTGGAGCAAAAGCTGGCCGCGCTGACGCAATGGGAAGGCGCCAAGACCGCACTGTGGCGGCACGCCCTGTCGATCGCCGGGCCGACCAGAAAACGCGGCGAGTCTCTATGGCAACGCATCACAAAGAAAGATTTTCCATCTTGGGCGCTCGGTTCAATCGCCCTCGCGGCGGTATTCGTCGCGGCAGTCATTATCAATCTGCCACACCTTGGGGTTCAGGGGGAAAGTGTTCCCGTTGCTGCGAA
>JBHHUV010000468.1:0-1952 GCA_046754005.1 Phycisphaerae bacterium
TGTGCCTGTCCCTGCTTATTCCAATGGTACGTCCGGGCCTGAGAATCGTCAAAAAGTAGTAACTGTCCTGACTTATCAAAAAAGTAGTAACTGTCCTGACTTATTCTGCTGGTGAAACCCCGCCGCTGGTACCACGTCCACGGAGACAAAGGCGCCCGTTAGCTTCATGCCATTCTAGCCTGACCCCTTTTCTATCGGATGCGGTTCAGCAGGGCCGGCAGGTTGACCGTGGCGATGCCCGACCAGGTGTCGGCGACCGCGTAGGGGATAAAGAGGGTGTCGCCCCGGATCATCCCCCCGCAGGAATAGACCACGTTTGGGACATAGCCGTCGCGCTCCGACTCGTCGGGCACGATCAGGGGTTCATCGAGCACGCCGATGACTCGGGATGGCTTTTCCAGGTCCAGCAGGATGGCCCCGACGCAATACTGGCGCACGGCGCCGACACCGTGGGTCAGGAGCAGCCAGCCCGCCTCGGTTTCGAGCGGGGAGCCGCAGTTGCCCACCTGGACGAACTCCCACGGTCGCCTTGGCCAATCCAGCTTGCGGGCCTCGTTCCAGAAGTGCGGATTGTCCGAATCCATCACGTATAAATGCTCCCCGTCCAGTCTTGAGAGCATGTAATAGGCGTCGTTGATCATTCGGGGGAAGAGTGCCATCCCCTTGTTCTGGACGCATCGCCCGTTCAACGTGATGATCTTGAAGTGCTGGAAGTCCTCCGTCTCGATGAGCTGCGGCAGGATCGTGAATCCGTTGTAGGCCGTGTATGTCGCGTAATATGTTTGGCTTCCGTCTTGATGCGTGAACAGTACGAACCGTGCGTCCTCGATTCCCCGGCTCTCGTTCTCCGTGACCGGAAAGATGATCCGTTCCGACAGTTCCACGTCCGGTGGGAAGCGCAGGGAATAATTCGAGTGGGCGAGCCAGCGCACCTTGTCGGCCTCGTCGTCGAAGTGCGGATCCTCGCCGCGTTCCGCGCGTATCCCCGCGATCGCCGTTTCGATATCCTTGAAGGTGAAGGTATCCCCCAGCCGATCCAGAATTGCCTGACAGTTGTCGTCATAGGCCGCCATCTCGATCAGTTTCAGGAAAAACGGGTGCTTGGCATAGCGTTTGTCCTCGTGCGGTTTTTCGGTGAGGGCATACGGCGTGAGCGGATCGAGCGTGACGTGATCGGCGGCGTCGATGATGCCGCTGCGGAACTCGATCGAGGAGATGTGCCCCTCGCCGCAGGCGCGGAGGCTCATGACGAATCGCGTTTCGCCCGATGCCAGACCGCCCTGATCGGGATGGGGGACGATCGAGGGATTGAACAAGGCGACGGACTCGATCGAGTATTCCATCGTAAAGAAGGCGCCGATCAACAGGCGCCGTTCTCGGGAGAGATCCTGCCCGTTGTTCATCGCGCCGGAGACGGCTTCGTAGTGGGACTGAAAGACACGCTCCAGATGCTTGTGGCGGGCGCCGAAGTCCTTCATGACGTGGTTCAGCTTGTTCGAGACGGCCTGCTCATCCAATGCCAGCACTTTCTCGGCGATGGCCCGGACACGGTTCGCGTCGCCGGGCACGAACAGCCGTGCGATCACGCGGCGAGGATCCGCTTTGAGCCGAATCGGCAGCTTGGTTGCTGTCATGGGGGGACTGTTATTCTTCACGGATGATCTCTCTTTGGCGAGAAATGACTGACTCGGAACTCCCGGTGGGCCGCTCCTGGATTCATCGGCATCCCTGCCCGGTTGGCGATACTTGTTCACCAGTATGGCAGCTTGCCTGTTGTCGCCATGCCCGCGCTGGCGCTTGGGCATGGCCCCCGGTGGGCTCAGTGCCCGCCGTGGATCGACTTGCCGAACATGGCTTCCGCCGCCTCCGCCAGGGTCTCGCTCGTTGCCGGATGGGGATGGATTGACGCGCTGATGTCTTCCGCGACCGCGGCCATCTCGATCGCCAGCACC
>JBHHUV010000469.1:0-1947 GCA_046754005.1 Phycisphaerae bacterium
GCGGAAGGAGACCCTCATCCGATCTCCTTCCGCACAGCCATACTCGAATCCACCTCACCCGGGCGACACCGTGCCGCCCGCTGGTCAGGCTTGACCGGCCTCTGGGCCGGATTGCCGCCGTGTCTCCTGATACACTTTTCGGGCCTTCAACTGAGACTCCCGATAGTGCCTCCAGGCCTCGTCGACCTGTTCATCGAAACCCTCCCGGGGCCGGATCTCGGCATGATCCCGGACGCCGCAGATGACCACCTCTCGGCCGAGTTCGGCCCGCAAGATCATCCGCTCGGGTACGAGGATGCGTCCCTGTGTATCCAGGTCCAGAATCTCGGCCAGAGGATAGAAGATCTGCTCGAAACGCAGTTGATCGTCGTTGGGAATCAAAGCCGAATCGGCTCGTGCGGACAGTCGTTCGAAGTGCCGTTCCGTATAGAGCCAGAGGGTATTGGGAGGCTGTCCGGGTACGATGACAAAGGCCTTTCCATCGGCCTCGGGATCCATGCGGCTTCGGAATCGCGATGGAATCGCGAGCCGATTCTTCGCATCGATGGTATGTTCGAAGTACCCTGTGAAAATCATGCCTATTCACGATGATCCTCGGCGAACCACTCATCCCCACTTCATGGGAGAACGATACACAATCCCCCACATCATGCAAGAATAAAAACCGTCATTTAAGCAATTCATCGGGGAATGGACGCTCTTTCGAGATGGAACTTTTGTTATTATAGGATGTTGCGGTGTAAAGTTTTTTTTCGGCCGAATCAGACTCCAAAATCCAGGAGAGGGCGTGATGGATACAGAGCCTCAGCAATTCATCATCAACCGGTCGTAAGTCGAGCACCATCGATCTACCACATCTTGGATATTGTGTCGCTGGGAGACGGTGGATCGGGCTTCTTCAGCCATGTGATTTCTTCGTTGGGGATCGATCAACAGCCGGTGCACCCGGTGGGCGAAACCCTGTACATCATCGAACGCGGACAGCTCACCGGTCCGTCCCGATTGGATCAACTCCGCGCAGCCCGGTGCATCGCTCGCGACGACGGCGCATCCACAGGCCATCGCTTCAAGGATGACATTGGGGCAGCCTTCGGTTCGTGAGGGAAACAGGAGGATGTCCGCGGTCTTGAGCCATGCCGCCACCGCATCCGACCAACCCGGCATCGCGATGATATTCTTCAGCCCCTTTTTATTGATAAGGGTAGTAATACAAGCGCGTTTCGGTCCGTCGCCCAATATGAGCACCCGCACTTCATACTGTTGGTGCACGCGCGCGACTACGTCTACAAACGTCTCCAGATTTTTGACCGGGTCCATCCTGCCGGCCCAGACGATCAGCGGAGCGCGCTCATCTAGGTCCATGTCGCAACGCCGCGCGGATGGTATTTGATCGATCTGATCCAGATCGATGCCGTTGGGGATGACTTCGAGGCGCTCGGGGGCGAAACCCAGATCGATTTGCAAGTGGTCCGCGACGGCGTGGGAATTCGCCACATGGCAATCGGACAACCCCGACGTCAGCGCCTCCATCCAGCGATGCAGGGGGCGTTCGATCTCGATTGTGACCGTCGAGGTGAGGATCGGCCGCGGACGATCGAGCCGACCGCACAGGCGGGCCGCTAGGTTAGCGTGAAACAGTGAGGCGTGGATCAGGTCGGGATCGATCCGGCGGAGATGACGTGCAAAACGGACGAGACAGGATGAGTCGAGCGCGCCCGAGGCGTCGCAGGCGAAGGTTTCGATTCCATCTGATTCCAGGGATTGATGGAGCGGGCCGCGCTGGGCCAGGCAGCCGACGACCGGTTCGATTCCGGCTGCTTTCAAGTGGTGCGCCAGGTTCGCCAGACGCAGGGGCAACCCCCCTTTCTCCAGATCCGTCGACAACAGCATTACACGCAGCATGCGCACCCGATCCGAGCCGTGCCCTACCCCCCTTGATCCGCAATC
>JBHHUV010000470.1:0-1942 GCA_046754005.1 Phycisphaerae bacterium
GGGGAATCGAGCCAGCGTCCAATTGCTGCGTCATACATACGGCTATCTGGCATATCTTCAAACCGGCGGCAATCTTTTGTTTGTGCAACGACAGCTCGGTCATGCACACCCGATGATTACAGCTATTTATGCGCAGTTCGTTGAAGAAGACTATTCCGATCTAGCAAACCGAGTAAGCGACTTGAGTCACGAAGAATAACCAGAGCGTAAATTACAGATCAATCATGTCATCATACTGTAGGAGGCATATATGCTATCCGATGAACGACTCCGTTCAGAACTTTATGATATCCTTGAGGATATTCTTGCGATCGATAGAGATGAGATCATGCCGTCGTCTCAGTTTTTTGCCGATCTCGGCGGCGAATCGATCGACTTACTGGAACTTTCCTTTCATTGTCAAAAGCATTTCGGAATCAATGTTGCATTCGAGAAGATGTTTACTTCGACGGAATTGGAAGTCACTGACAGGAATGAACTCACTCAAGAAACAATGGCAACGATGAAAGCGAAGCTGCCATTCCTAGATATACAGTCATTCGGCGAAGATCCGAAGCTGGACCATATCCAGCAGTTGTTGACCGTCGAAGCGATTTATCAATACCTCAAGTTAACACTTGCCTCAGTGAAGCCAAAAGCAACACATTGAACGCCGCGGATTGCCCGAACACTACTACGAAATAAGCCCATTGCATCTTCTGAGGAAAGCGGGGTCATTCAAGCTGGATCAAAACTCCATCCCGATGCGCCAGGGGTTTCTACTCCAAATCGGTATCCAACCCCGGGCGCGGCAGCAGGTATTGATGCTTGAACTGCTCGGCGGTGTGGGATCGGGCGCAGCGGAGACGGCGTTCTCGTTCGGTCAACGCCCCCCGCGGCAGTTCCGCCAATTCGATCGATTCAAGCCGAAGCGTTGAACGCTTCTGCGCGTATTCAAGATTGATCCCGCACAATGCCCTGTCCAACCGATCCGCAAGCCGATCCACCCCCCGCGCCGCGTCGCCCTCAACATACAACCGATACCGAGGCACCTCCGCCCATCTCGGCGAAAGTACAAACCGATGAATCGACACCCCCTCCACCGAGATTGTTTTATCTTCTTGTGATTTTGACGTTTCGACGTTTCCCAGCACCGCCCGCATCGCCATCACCACCTGGTCCTCCGTCAGCTTCTCCCCCGCCATCGACGCGGTATGGTCGTCCCGACTCAAAAACTCGATCAGCGGCGCAGCCCCAGCCCACCCCGTGACCCGAACCCGATCACCCAAATCATAACGATAGAGACCCCCCGCATTAGTGAGTACGAGAAAGTATTCCTCGCCGACGCTCAGCTCATGGCTGCGAAGCGTGGCGGGCGACTCCGATCCGTATTCACCGGCGGGAATAAACTCGAAGAACTGGCTCGTCACGTCGAGGATCCCCTCGGCCGTCCCATCCTCGACAGGGATCGACATACGCCCCTCGCTGGCGATCAGCCCGATGTCCCGCGCCGGCACGTCACCGTAATACCTCGGAAATTGCGACTCATAAAGCCCCATCGTCCCCCCGCACCAGTGCGCCCGAAACCCCAAATCCCAATAGTCCCGCGGCAGCAGCGCCCCACACTCGGCGACAATCCGTTCCAGCCGCCTCGCGCAGTCCGGATCAGACACAAGCCGGGGGGCCAGCGCCGATCGAATGTCGCCGTCGACGGACATCTCATCGCACAGGCCGCCGTCGTGGATGTCGCGAATGATCCGCTCCCGATTTTCGTCGGCCGTCTTCGCCAGCAGCAAGAGCGTCGAGGGGTTCGCCGTGACGATCCATGCCACATCCCGCGGAATCGCCAGCCGCATGATCGTGTAATACTTCGCCCGCGAATCGGCGATGCACGAGATCGCCAGCGGCGCCGTGTAGAATCGCCGGACGAGTTTCTTCTGCGTCGCCGCGAGCAGACCGGTGA
>JBHHUV010000471.1:0-1938 GCA_046754005.1 Phycisphaerae bacterium
GGATCTCGTCGTCGAGGACGACGTTGTAGGGCACGTCGATCTTGATCGTCCGGTCGCGGAAGGCCTCCATCAATTCGTTGTTCTGGAGCTTCTTGTATTCGGGTTCGTTGGTGTGCCCGATGATGACTTCGTCGATGTTGGTCTGGGCGAACTTCTTGGGTTTGATGACGTGTTCCTGAGAGGCGCCGAGGAGGTCGTAGAGGAAGGCGACATCGAGTTTGAGGACTTCGATGAACTCGATGATGCCGCGGTTCGCGATGTTGAGTTCCCCGTCGAAGTTGAAGGCGCGGGGGTCGGAGTCGGAACCGTACTCCGCGATCTTTCTGAAATTGATGTCGCCGGTGAGTTCGGTCGAGTCCTGGTTCTTTTCATCCTTGGGTTGGAAGGTGCCGATACCGCGGCGGTCCTTTTCGCTCACGATGAACCGCCTGACGACGATGCGATCCATGACCTTTTTCCAGTCGCCGTCGCATTGCTTGAGCAATTCGTCGAAGGTCTTGCGACAGAAGGGATCGAGATCGCCTTCCAGGCTGATTCGCTGCTCCGGCGGGAGGGATTCGTTGAGCATGGTCACGATGTCCCGGCGAGCCTCGTGGGGAACGATCTTCAACGGCTCCTCGTGCATCGGGCAATCGCACAGCTCGACGCGGCCGTCCGGTGTATCGAGCTTCCAGGAGAACGTGTACATCGCGCCTTCCTCAAGCCGCGAGTAATACTCGAGACCCTTCTTGAGCAGCCGGCAGATGGTGGACTTTGCCGAGCCGACGGGGCCGTGGAGCAGGAGGATGCGCCGTTCGGTGCCGTAGCCCTGCGCGGCGGACTTGAAGAAGTCCACGAGTTGCATCAGAGACCGTTCGAGTCCGTAGATGGCATCCTCGCCGTTGCCGATGGGGTCTGAGAAGAACTTGTAGCGGACGAATTCCTGGCGCATGCGCGTGTAGCGTTCGGTGCCGAAGTGGAGGATCATGTCGTAGATGCGCTGGAAGGCGTTGCGCGCGACGCGCGGATTGCGCGTGACGATGTCCAGGTAGTCGTCGAAGGTGCCCTCCCAGTGCTCGTCCCGAAAGCTCTGGGTGTCGAGGCGCTTTTCGACCAGTTCGTAGATCGCGTTCTTGTTCGCCATGAAGTCTGCCTCCTGCGCGGCCTCATCGCCCCCCATTCTGAAGGTACGCACGCGCTCCTTCTGTTGATCGGTCTTGCGCCGATGCCGCCCCAACCGGAAACCGGCCGGCGTTCTATTGGATGATATCGGACTTTTTCGGTAAGTCAATGCCTGGTTTGCTTCAACTCACTGTCTCTAAAGGGGTTAGATCGAATCCGAGGCCGCGGGCCGGCCGGGATCCCTCTTGTGGGGACCCACGGCCGGCGCGTGCCAGGGCGGCAGGGCCTACCGGATTCGGGTCGGTTGACAGACGACGCCGAGGATTGAGAGGAGTGCCCCGAGGCCGAAAGCGGCCTGGGGGTGAAGCAGGAGCAACCGAAAGTGTGGAAGCCAGTTGAGATAGCTCGTGGCCGGGTCTTCACCGAGGTACAGAATCATTCCCGTGGCGCTGCTCAGCGCGATCCCGAACGCCAGTGTCGCCAGTGTGATATAGCACATCGTTTCTCCCTCCTCTTCTGTCGCCGCCACCGCGGCACCGCTGATGGGGAACTGCAACCCCCATGCCACAACGGTCGAGAAGGGAGGACATGGACACCTGCCCATAATCCATCAGGGGAATGCGCTGGCGCGGCGGTCCGCCAACTCGGACGTTGGTTCCGGTCGATGGCGAGGGCCAGGTTGGGATGTATTGCTCAGATTGGGGACATGACCCAGCGGACAGATGTGTCCTTGGGACACCGCGGGCCGGATGGATCGGATGCGTTGCGCATTCCTGAGGAAGAAGGCGCGCTGCGGGCGCACCTGTGCCGGGCTGAAAGCCGGATCAGTTGTCAATC
>JBHHUV010000472.1:0-1927 GCA_046754005.1 Phycisphaerae bacterium
CGGAACTACGAACAATACACGTGGACGTATTGTTCGGTTCGCCCGAGGTGGCGGCCCGTCTGGGCCTGAAACCCGAGGACAACCCGCTGACCCTCGGCGATCTCTTCGACGCCTTCCTGCCGCATCTCAAGACGACCGTCGGCTTCGATCAGCATTACAACAGCCACCTGTGGCTCAAGAAGGTCCGAGGTTTCTTTCAGGATGATCGGCGGGTGATGACCCTGACGCCACCTGATCTCGAAAGCTACCGGAAGCGGCGGGCGGAGGGGGATGGCGTGGGGCCGACTTCCATCAACAAGGAGATCGGCAGCCTCAAGGCGGCGATCAAGTGGGGGATCGCAACGAAGCGATTGACCTCCGATCCCATCGACAAGTGGCCCAGCCTGAAAACGACGCGGCAGAAGAGGTTTGAATGGAAAGCGGACATCGAATCGAGAATCGCCGATCAGTCCTTCAAGAATGACGACGAACGACGGGCCTTCCTGAAGGAGATGTCGCTCAGGATGGTCCTGACGGCAGAGGACATGAAGAAGCTGGTCAATCTGGCTCGGAATCGGATGCCGGGACTGGTGTTGCCCTTGATGGTCGTGTGTTCGTCAGGGATCCGGCGGAAGGAACTGGTCCTCATCGAGAAACAGGACTTCGATCCGAGACGTGGGACGATCATCGTCGGGTCGAAGAAGCAATCAAAGAAGGAGGACCTGACGTTCAGGAGCATCGTCCTGCCGTCGAAGGTGGTCGAGGTCCTGCGGGAACACCACAGGGCGTTGCCGCGATCTGAAAGGATGTTGTTCCCGATTTTCGGCGAAATCGACAGGACCTACGGTCATCGTTGGGTTGAGTATCAGACGGATGCGAAGGGCAGATTCAAGCTCGATGCCGAAGGCCGGAAGATCGCCAGGACCGACAAACGGGGAAGACCGATTCCTTCGAAGCGAAAGCAGCCCGATGATCGGCTTCGTGCCGAGAAGGCGGGGCGGCTGTTGAACAGGCTGGTCGCGGGGACGGCGTTCGAGTTGATGAACGGGTGGCATTGTCTGCGCCACAGCTTCATCTCGATTTGCGTGGGGAAGGGTTTGACGTGGGAGCAAATCCGGGGCTGGGTAGGTCATGTGTCGCCGGAGACGACGCGGCTGTACACTCATTTCAATCTGGTGGATAGCCAGCAGCGAATGGAATCGCTGGAGATCCGGTTCTGAATCTGCGATCGCGCGCTTCCACGCCGCCCCCGCACCAAGTCAAAGAGTGCCTTTGTCGCCCCCCGATTGAATGTGAGTTGAAGGACTGAACCGCGCACCGATGGGGTATCACCGGAGAAGACGCCAGGTTTCGCCAGGGAACAGAAGCCTTTCCGATTGCCATCGAACATCCATCTTCTTCTCCCGCGAAACCCGGATGCCCTCCCTCAATCATCAGATTCCACACCTCGGCGAAGAGGCTGTCGGAGGCGATTCAAGTCTGACCCACGGCATCACGAGAACGTGGCCCTCGGTCGCCTGATGTGCGCAGCCAGCTCACATCCTGGACAGCTTTCGTGTCGGGGAGGATAATGCGGGTTCATTCTCTCGGGAGCGAAGCGAGGTGGCGAACCTCAACGAGCATCTGACGGCTGGTGAGGCGGCTGCCTATCTTGGGGTGGCCAAGATCACGCTGCGCCAGTGGGATCGGGCTGGGGGGCTCAAGGCTCGGCGGCATCCGATCACCGGCTACCGCCTGTACCTGAAGAAAGAACTGGATGCGATCTTGGTCGGTGCGTCGAAGCCGGAAGAGACGAGAGCACGGGCGCGCAAGCGACGCGCCAAGCGGTGACAGCGGCCCCGCCAAGAATCACAACGGCTGGGTGGGTCAACAGCGAGGAAACGATATGCAGCCTCTTGAACTCAGAGACGAGTTTCTCACCAAACATATGCGTGGCACGGCCATCGAG
>JBHHUV010000473.1:0-1923 GCA_046754005.1 Phycisphaerae bacterium
AAACGCCCGCCCATCGCCAAACACCGACGGACCGCTGATTCCCGGTGACCCCGAACGCCAAGCCGAGCAGATCCGTCGAAAACAGGGCATCCCGCTGGTCATGCCGGTCGTCGAAGATCTGCGCCGAATCTCCCGAGAGACCGGCATCCCGTTCGATTAGCGGGCATCATTCACCGGTTTAGCACCGGTTTAGCGGCCTTGTCGTTACCCACAAATACGCATGTTTTCGTGTGTTGAGATTTGGTCAATTATTTTCGGGAAGTTGTTGTGTTGTTTGAAGTTCGATCATTTTCGCGTTCGATAATACTGAGGAGATCGTTCATTTTCTGAGTCCTTCCACGAGGAAGGGCATGGCCTCGTCGACTTGCCAAGACTGCAAAAACGGCGTTTTGCGGTTTGGCACGGAGGTGTTCATGTCCTTCCAGGGGAATTCTGATACGTGGGCTCGTGAGATGTTTGCACAATGTGATCTGGGTGACAAGCGGCGGACCGAACGGCTTGTGAATGTCGCCCGGCAGGTCGTCGACAACCCGTCGGGGAGCTTGCCCGGTCAGATGGACACGTGGGCCCAGTTGAAGGCCGCCTATCGATTGTTTGACACGGATCAAGTCACCTTTGACGCGATTGCCACGCCACATTGGCAGCACACGCGCAGCCAGGCGCGTGGGCGGACTCTGGTGATTTGCGATACCACGGAACTCGATTTTGGGATCCGTCGCGACGACATCGCGGGACTCGGGCCGACCGGAAACGGAACCGGTCGCGGTTTCTTGTTGCACAACGCGTTGCTGGTGGATGCCGCCACGCGGACGATCCTCGGCGTGGCAGGACAGGCGATTCATTACCGGCCGAAGAAGAAGCATTCGAAGAAGGAAACCAGCGCCCAGAAACTCAAACGACGGCGTGAATCGGAAGTTTGGGGCCGGGTGATCGACAATGTTGGTAAGCCGCCAGACGGAGCCGAATACGTATGTGTCTGCGACCGTGGTGCCGACAACTTCGAAGTGTTCTGCCATCTGAAACAGCACAACAGTGGCTGGGTCATCCGGGCCAAGGCGAGGAACCGCAAACTGCTGACGCTCGAGGGCAAATCGGTCACCCTCGGCGGATACCTGCCGAGACTGGCATTGCGGGGAAGTTATGAATTGCATCTGCGAGCCCGCCCCGGTCAGCCCGCCCGGACGGCGAAGATCGAAGTGCGAACCGGTTCGGTGCGGATGCCGGTGCCTCGGCACACCAGCGCGTGGGTCAAGTCGCTCGATCCCCAACCGATCGATCTGAACGTGGTGTGGGTCCGTGAAGTGGACGCTCCCGACGGGACGCAACCGGTTGAGTGGGTGTTGTACACGTCGCAGCCCATCGAGACCTTCGCGCAGGTCTGGGAGATTATCGAGGACTACGAATCGCGCTGGTTGATCGAAGAATATCACAAGGCGCTCAAGAGCGGTTGCCGGGTGACAGCCCGCCAACTGAAAACGGCCGCACGATTGGAAGCCATCGTCGGCCTGATGTCGGTCGTGGCCGTGAGACTGTTGCAACTGAAGACCCTGGCCAAGGCCGAACCCAACCGGGCCGCCCGCACGATCGTACCTCTGCTGTGGCTGCAAATGCTCAAAGCCGCCCGCAAGAAACTTCGTCGTGTTCACGATTTGACGATCTATGAATTCTACCGAGAGGTTGCCAAGCTCGGCGGATTCCTCGGCCGCAAATCCGACGGTGAACCCGGCTGGATCACCATCTGGCGTGGCTGGGAGAAACTCAACACCCTCGTCAGAGGCGCCGAACTCGCGATTGAACTCAAACTCGAACATAAAAAATGTGGGTAACGACAAGGCACTCTTGCCCGTCCATGTGTGCGACGGGCAGGAGTGCCCGTCCTACAAAATTCGCGCAAGAATGACAGAAGTTAAATGTTTGCAGTGC
>JBHHUV010000474.1:0-1917 GCA_046754005.1 Phycisphaerae bacterium
GTGCGGCATTTCGAGACCAGGACGTAGATCATCTTCCTTGTTCGATCTATTTCAACGACAACCTTCAGGTCCAAGGATACAACCTGAACGATTGGCGCGAACACATTCGCCTTCAGTTGGATCTGGGATGCGATCCCGTCGCTGCGATCAACATATCCGGTTCTCCACATCCTCATGTCACGACCAGGACGTGGCTGGAAGATGTTCATGGTGAAGTTCATCCTATTCTGTTCAAGGAATATCGCACGGCGGCCGGCGTATTGCGGATGGGCGTTCGCCATACCCCTGACTGGCCGGGAGGGATGGATATTCCCTGGAACGATCATTCGGCGAGCAACATGTTCGAACCACTCTTGAAATCACCGGAAGATGTCGACGCGTTTGCCTATGTGTGGCAGGCACCAACACAATCTGACCTGGACGCATATCATGACGACATTGAAGCGGCGGTGAGTGTGGCCAGAGAACGGCAGCTCACGGTGCAGGGCTATGCGGGCGCGGGACTGGCCATTCTGATGTTCGTCATGGGCGCCGAGAATATGGTTATGTTCGCCGCCGACTATCCGGAGGCATTCAAACGCCTCGCCGAGATCGAGTCTCGCACGAACATCGAACGGATCAAGCTCTCTGCGCAGATCGGGGTCGATATACTGAAACGGTTCGGCGGCTACGAACAGACAAACTTCTGTAGTCCCGCTGTATTTCGGCAGGTTGTTACACCGCTCCTCAAGCAGGAAGTTCAAGCGGCGCATGATGCCGGCCTGCTGATCTACTATCGTGTTGTTACAGATTTCGAGCCGTTTCTAGACGACATTGCCTCGCTGGGATTCGACTGCGTCGAAGGCGGTGAACCATGTCTGAGCAATTGTTCCTTCGAAATGTGGCATGAGGCCCTTGGCGGCAGAGCCGGCAGTTGGACCGGGATCAGCACGCCGGTGCTTCTGGGCGGCAAGGACCCTGATGCTGTTCGGCGTGAAGTCAACCATTGTGTGGATGTTTTCGGCAAGAAGGGCTTCATCCTCGGCGTGACCAACAGCATCCGAAACCATTTTCCCTGGGACAACACATTGGACATGATTGACGAGTGGAAGAAGGTTCGATGAGAGCCTTGCCATACACCAGGATGCTGAGGAGTATATCGTGAGCGCCAACGCTACAGTAGGGATTGAGATCGGCTTGCCGGGCGACGACTGGTACGCGTCGCTGTATGCAAGGCAGGTGGGCCCCGATCTGACCGAAGCCATGCTTGTATGCGTGCTGCAGGAGATCGGTGCCGCCGAGTTCCACGTGTTTGATTACCGGATTCCGAACAAGCACGATGAGATCGACCGCAGTATCAGCATCGCCACCAAGGCCGATATGCGCTTTCAGATCAGTGACGCGATGTCGGCCATTTACGGGCCATTCGTTCCCGGCACCGGCCGGCCCGAGTGGCCCGCAACGGATCTCGACCGCCTGGCGAGATCGGGCGTGTGTTCGGCGTGTGTCTGGCACGAATTCGACGCACGCATCAACGCCTATCACCACTGGCCTCGGCCTTGGCTGACCGAGCCGACTCGGCCATACTATCCGCTCGAACCCGGGCTCGATCTTGGCGCGTCGCAGCAGGCCCTCTCTGACCAGATCGCCGCGGATGTCAGGCCATTCGCCCAGCGCGATCTGACCGTCGCCGTCAAACACCAGGACAACACGTTGGTCCACCTGACCGCCCGCGCCGGGGCTGTGCCCAACCCGATGATTCTCAAACAGGCCTACAACGCCGTCTCGTTTGCCATTGCTCTGGGGGCGGCCAAGCAGTACGGCAGACCTCTGTGGGCCACCCTGGACATGTGCGGCCCGGACATCATGTGGTCATTCAATTTCCCACGCCATCCAGGCCACTCGCCCATCGAATTCTATAACACGCTCGTACTGGCC
>JBHHUV010000475.1:0-1909 GCA_046754005.1 Phycisphaerae bacterium
CATCGGCAACGCCATCAAGTTCACCGACCACGGTGCGGTTCGACTGATCACCCGCTTTGTGCCGGACGAGTCGAACCCTCAATTGCAGTTCGACATTCTCGATACCGGCGCCGGCATGACCGAGGAACAGGCTGCCCGGCTCTTTCGGCCCTTCACCCAAGCCGACAGCACAACAACCCGTAAGTTCGGCGGAACGGGCCTCGGCCTGACGATCAGCAAGCGATTCGCCGAGATGCTCGGCGGGGATATCTCGGTTGTAGAATCAGAGGCGGGAGTCGGAACGCGTTTCCGACTGACCGTAGCGGCCGGCCCGCTCGAAGGCGTGAAGATGATTGAGGATGCGAACCGGCCAGAGGCCCGACCGACAATACCAGAAAAAAAGAAGACGGACAGTTTACAGGATTTGTTGAAGGGATGCCGCATTCTCCTGGCCGAGGATGGGCCGGACAACCAGCGATTGATTGCCCATATCCTCAAAAAATCCGGAGCGGATGTCACGATCAAGGAGAACGGCAAACTCGCCTACGAGGCCGTGACGGCGGTACAGGATGGGTGTGCCGACGCGCCGGGTTTCGATTGTATCCTGATGGACATGCAGATGCCGATCATGGACGGTTACGAAGCAACGGGGCGGCTTCGACAAGAAGGCTACAACGGCCCGATCATCGCCCTGACCGCACACGCGATGGCCAGCGACCGTCAGAAATGTATCGATGCCGGCTGCGACGACTATTCAGCAAAACCAGTTGATAGAAAGCATCTGATCGAGACGATCCTCAAGCACGTCCGAACGCCGGAATTGGCGGGTGTATAATTATGCGGGGCGTGTTATAACGTAGGATGGGTCATCTGACCCATCTGCTGACAGGCCAGGCGTCGGGTGCCATGCTTACACGACCCGGCAGTATCGGGTCGGCTAAGCATGCATCATCTCAATCCACCTCTCCAATGGATTGTTCTTGTTTTTGTTTTTGTTTCTTTGTTTCTTTGTTTTCTTGTGTCTTTGTTATTTCGACTTTTCGACGTTTCGACTTTTCCCCCTTCAACTTTTCAATCGCCTGAGTCGTCGCCGCCTTGGCCTTTTCGACCGCCTGGGTCGTGGCCCGTTTCGCCTTGTCGACATAGGGCTTCGACTTGTCCACCAGTTCCCCCGCCTTTTTCTTGATCTCGGCCCCGGTCTCCTTCGCCTTTTCCTTCAACTCGCCCGCCTTCTCCCTGCCCTTATTATAAATCTCTTTGGCCTTCGCCTTCCCCTTTTCGACGTAGGGTTTCGCCTTCTCCTTGGCATCTCCGACGGCCTGTGTGGTGGCATCCCTGGCCGCCTTCGCCTTCGCCGCGGCATCGTCCCTGGCCTTATTCACCGAGACCGGATCGCAGCCTGCCAGGACGGCAAGTGCCAGCCAAACCGGGATCACACGCATCGCAAATCGCATGGGTTCTCCTCCATCGCCGTTGGTTCGTCTTCCAACGATCTATTGTGCGGAGGCGCGATCTTATTTCGCCGCCGTCGTCTCAGTATCATAGCCGGCAGGCGCCGCCGCTTCATTTTCACCTACTCCAATGTCCTTCTGCCGATCCGCCAACACGAAATCAGCGTCCGTCAACGGAATATTCGGTTCCAGATGACTATAGACATACCGCGCGTCCAGCGTCTCCGGCGTCCGCTCATCGGTCGTCGACAACCACAGATACGTGGCCAT
Source organism: Phycisphaerae bacterium (assembly GCA_046754005.1). GTDB lineage: Bacteria > Planctomycetota > Phycisphaerae > UBA1845 > UTPLA1 > CAYXGR01. Next base: position 1,701 of record JBHHUV010000475.1, read on the forward strand.
CGGCAGGTGTGTCCGGGTGCTGATATAGAGATCATGCAGCTTGCTCGGAAATTCGTCCGCCGGGGGATACACAATCTTGATGTGGAAACAGGGCTCCTCATCCGGACCCACCTTTTTCGCACCCATCAGTTCGATCGAGACGTCGCCGAGCGCTTGAGCCTTTTCGATGCGATCCAGCGTCCGCTCCATCATCCGTCGCGGGCCGAAAT
>JBHHUV010000476.1:0-1882 GCA_046754005.1 Phycisphaerae bacterium
TCGGCATGCTTACCCGACCCCAACGGCCGGGTCGTGTAAGCATGGCACCCGAGCAACCCGGGTGATCGGCACTGCTTGAAGCAGTGGCACCCGAGCACTCTTATTGTTATGTCGGGCTTGCGAGGGATTGTGAGCCGGCGAATCGACGGAGCATCATTGGGACAAGGATGTCGAAGGCTCGAGATATTTTGATTCTGGAAGCGAACCCCGGCGCGCTGCGCCTGTTTCACGCGCGCGTGGGGGCATCGCCGGTTGTGTTTCACGAGGCCTGCACCTATCTCTCGAACGAGCGCCGGGATGATCGAACCGTTCTGGATGATCAGAACATCCTGGACCAGGTCTCGCAGCGTGTTTCCGAACGGGGCTGGACCGGGAAGGATCTGATTTGCATTCTCTCCGGCAGCGCCGTTTCCTGCCACTACTTTGACATGCCGCCGTTGAAGGGAGCCGCCTTGCGGCAGGCCGTTCTTCTCAAGCTGAAGGAACATCTGCACTTCGAGGTGGATGAGGCCATTGTCGATATTCAGACGGTTCTGCCGCCCTCTGAAGACAATCACAATCAACAACGCGTCGCCGTGACAGCCATTCGGAAGGAATCCTCCCACTCTGCCCTGGACGCGGCCGCGCGGTTGGGATCGAACGTCCTGATTCTCACCGCTGCCCCGTCGGCACTCTCGGCGCTGGCCTGTGAAACGACGGATTTAGTACCGGCGGGACGCCGATGTTCCCCGGGGGAGGTGGGATCGCCAAGCGAGTCGGGATTGCCGGATGAGGCAGGGTCGCCGGAGGAAACGGGATCACTGGATGCGTCGGGATTGAGGGCGTACCTGCATCTCGATGAGCAACAGAGCACGCTGATTGTACTCAACGGCACCGCCCCGTGCGTCACGAGCGAGCTTCCCGTGGGGATGCGGGATTTCAGCGCCGCCCTGATGCGACCCATTATCGCCGGCGACGATGTGATCCAATTGGACGAGAAGCAAGCCACGGCCCTGCGCGATGCGGTCGGAATCCCGGAGCCGGATCAATCCATTGATGCATATAAAATATCCGGGAAGCACCTGACACCCTTGCTCGAACCGACATTGCAGAAACTTACGAAGCACCTCACGCAGTGGATGATGTTCGTCGCCACCTCCGGCGAGAACAAGAAAGTTTCGCGGATGTCGCTTGTCGGGCCGGGGGCGAGTCTGCCGGGCCTGGATCGCATCATCGGCCAGCGCATGAAGCTCGATGTGGATGGGGTCGAATGGCTGAAGGGCCGGGCGACACTGGCCGCCTCCTCGAAGGGCTTCTCACCGGAATCGCTGGCCGTTGTGACCGGCGCCGCCGAACATTGGCACACGCTGCCCAATTTGATTCCACCGGAAGTGCACCAACAGCGGAAGCTGCGACGCATCTGCCGATCGACGAGTCTGGCCGGCCCGATCGTTGCCGCCGCCATCTTCGGGATTGCCTTCCTCTTCGATCAGATGGGCATGAAGATTCAGCCGGCCGTCGGCGCCCAACAGGCGCGACTCAGTCATCTTCAGCAACTCACCGGCTCCAATGACCAGTGGATTGTCCTTCGCGAATCGGCACGGCGGCTCCAGGGTGAATTCGACGAATTCGCCCGTGTCACACCGCAATGGGAGGGGCTGTTCAAGGAACTGTCCCTCCTTCTGCCGAGCGAACTGATGGCCGTACGGTTTCAGGCCCTTACCGAATCGGATGGATTGCAACTGATGATCGAATCCCTCGTCTACACGACGCCTCAGGGTCGATCCTACGACGAGGTCGTTGAGCAGACACTTCGCTCGTTGGAGCGAAGCCCCTTTTTCAGGCGTGTGGAATTGCTCCAATCCTCCGTCGCGGACGAGGACGGTGACGTTGCAGCGGGTTC
>JBHHUV010000477.1:0-1871 GCA_046754005.1 Phycisphaerae bacterium
GTTCGGTAGAAGGGCTCGCCGGCGGACTTGTAGTCGCCGCAGTGAAGGATGTCGGCCTCCAGGCCGATCTTGTCGAGCGTGTTCTTGAAATAGAGGGCCTCTCCGTAGAGACCGGTGAAGGCCACCTCGCCGGCTGGGACCAGAATCAGCCGACTCGCCGCCGAACCGAGCAGGAGGGTGCCGTTGTGCAGATGTTCGGCGAAGACCCAGACATCCTTGTCCGCGGCGCGGAGGGCCTCAAACTGGGCGCGAAGTTCCTGGATCTGACCCAGACCCAGGGCGGCCTGGTCGATTTCGAAGATGACCGCCTTCAGATCGTCGTCGGCCCGTGCGTGACGCAGCTTCTTGAGCAGGTTGAACATGTTGGGCGGCGCCTTGTCGCCCAGCAGCGCGCCCAGGCCCATGGTGTCGGGCTGTTCGGGCAAGGGGCCCTTGAGCTTGAAGAGGGCGACGACGTCGCCGCTATCGGCCGATACAGGCGCCACCCCGATGAGACCCGCCAGAACATAACTCAATACACATGCTATTGTCTTGCCGTACATGATCCTGTTCTCCCTATTCCTGACAGCTTGTGAAACAGATGCCGCGCCGGGGCACATCATCTCCACATGGTTCCTCACCTACTTATTCGTTTGAGATTCGTGATTATTCGCCGGATTTGTCATCCAATTCGCATGCTTTCAATGTCCCGAATCGCCGGTTCCCATCACCCGGTTGAATAACGCGATGCCTTGATCCGCCTCACGGTTGTTTCCGTAACCCCTTGTGCTGAAACGATATGGGGTGGAGAGTGGCAGGTCTTTCGGGGCCGTTTGTGGATGAGTATGGGAATTGAGAGTGTATCCTTGAACCCGTGTCGCAGGTTTGAAACCTGCGACACGCACCGGTTGGAAACCAGCGCCACAGAACAACCGGTTGGAAACCGTTGTTACAGTCAGATTGGCAGCGTGGACTGAAGTCCGCGGCTCTTCAGTTGGTATTGCACTGCTTGAAGCAGTGGCACACGAGCGCTTCGTAGCGTTTTGGGATCCTTCGGGGTTGGCCAGGGGTTCGCGATCATTTATTCCGGGGATTCGGGGCGGTGGGGCCGATCATCGGGACGCATGGGGGACATGGGAGGGACCTTGCCGCTGCCGAAGCCCTTGATGGCGGGCATGTCCTCCGGCTTCTCGTTCGGATGGACGGCGAAGACCTCGACCCGGACGATGTCGTCGAACGGCACGGTCACCACGAAACAACCGACCTTGTAGGCCTCGTCCGCGGCCATGCACTCAAACGTGAGCGAACCCGTGGTCGGGTTCTTGATGATTTCCTTGATTTCGTAGGAGAAGCCGTCCCGGAGATAGACGATGGTGCGGGCCTCGAGCTCGTCGAAGAACTCTTTGTATTTGTCGTCCTTGGTGGTCTTTTTCGGATCCAGATCGGGGAAATGCCCGAGTGCACACCGACGCTTCGCCTCACCCGTTCGCTCCTCGAAGGCCCCGCCAAACCACCAGTCGTAATGGAAGATCATTCAGTTTCCTTGTTACCGGTCTGACTGCGTGAATTTACGCTTCCGGTACGTCTGGACCGGGGAGTTTGCGTGTTGTCGTAGCTGCACGGGCTGAAGCCCGCTATGAACTTGGGCGCGTCCGAGGCGCTCGGGTGTTCTGATGGCCGCACGGACTGAAGCCCGTGGCGCTTCCGCTTATATAGGGTGGGGGCTATTCTGTGTCAAACCGGAGTCTGTCAACATCGGCCTGGTGGTCCATTCCACGGGAAGTTGCGGGTGTATGCGGAAGCCAGAGGCCCCATGTGCTCCATTTGGACCGGCGGGACGCCGATGCTCCCCATCCGTAATAGCACTAGGGAATGGAGCACTCGTCTTGCTT
>JBHHUV010000478.1:0-1860 GCA_046754005.1 Phycisphaerae bacterium
TTCCTGTTGACGGAACCCGGGATGAAGACCCAGTACACAATATGATTACAGGTTAATATGATTATCGGTCTTCTGGACACCATTTTGATCCCTGTCGGCGGGAGATTCAAGATCTGTGCTATAGGGAATACTCCCTAATTTGGAATGCGGTCAACATTCCACGCCGACACCCATCTGAATGATTTCTCCCGAGCACCCGGCTCTCGTTCCTGCCATCCATGAAGGGACATTTCCCGGCTATCAGCCCTCGAGCGGACTTCCCACCCCCGCAGACGCAAGGGGTGGGTACCCGCGTGGTTCCGGCGGGGCTCGCCGCCCGCCCAAAAGCCATGCATCACATCCTATATGTATAAACAACAACGGCGCGGCGTGCGCCCGCGCAAAATCAAAAAAAAATCTTGGCGCGTCCTGTGTGACCGGTTTCACGGGGGGATAGGGTTTGATACCCAAGTGACGAGAGTGTTTGAGATAAGTATATAGAATATAACATGATATGTAAATATTCAATACAATTGATTCGATTCAGCCTTCGCGCTCGAGTTTCCGTGGACGGCTTTTCATCTTCATTAAGATCATCCACGTCCCGATGATCCGACGTGCCGGTACGCGGAACCCGGGCGGCGTCTGGATGCCATATTGGGACAGGTTTTATCAAGAACCCGTGCTGGACTGACGGAAAAAGTCGATCCATAAGCCCGTTGAAACGGGCTGCGTCGTGGGTCTCGGCACGCGACACCGGCCCCAAGGGGCCGGCCTGAAGCCCGCCTTCGGCGGGGAAGCCCCGTGAACGGGGCTGACGAACAATTGGTGGGCGATGCCCACCCTACATCAACTGAAGCGGCTTGGTGCGCTTTCCAAGGTGCCGGAACTCGCTAAACACAGACGAAAAAAGCGACCCGGTAGCCTGAGTTTGTGGGCTCAGACCAACGGGTCTTTGGGTGGAGTGGGGTTTATATGTATCCGTGGGCTGCGTTATTGCGAGGCCCACGGATTCGTGGTTTGTGTTGTCAGCCGTGCGGGCGTTCAGACTTCCTGCTCGGTCGCTTTCACCCTGCGGCTCTTTACCTGGTATTGCACTGCTTGAAGCAGTGGCACACGCGCACTTCTTGTTACGCACCGGTTGGAAACCGGTGCCACAGTTATAGACACTTAACGGTGTGTCTTGTCGGACCTTTCTCAGCGAATGATCGTCGTGAAGCTGGGTCCTACCATTAATACCCGTTCGCCGGACAAAAGTTCCATGTGAACGAGAAAATCCTGAACGACGCGGGCCTTTTCCGGATCGATTGTCTTCAGGGCCTCGATCGCCGCGGCGAAGGCGGGCATCGCGGCGAACCTGGAGCCGACCGCGCCGGCGCCGGTAGCCATATGAACGAATTCGTCGTCGGAGTCTTTCCCGCTGAATAATTCGGAGAAGATGTCCATCAGTGACTTGGGCCGTGGATAGACCCGCAGTTCGTAATCGGCGACCTCGGCCTCGGCGGCGGCATGCTTGATCGCATCGGCAAAGCCGCCGAGCTGATCGACCAGGCCGATCTCCAGGGCCTCGGCGCCGGTGTAGACCCGACCCCCGGCCAGGGATTCGAGCTCGCCCTTGAGCTTACTCTCGCGACCGGCCAGGACACGGTCCTTGAATTCGCCGTAGACTCGGTTCATGAAGCCCATGACGACCTTCCGCTCGTCCTCGTTGAACCGGCGGTTGGTGTTCATCAGGTCGGACCTGGCGCCTCGCTTGTATTCGTGACCGGTGACGCCGGCCCAGTCGCAGAGGCCCTTGGTGATGAACTTGCCGCCGACGACGCCGATCGAACCGGTGATGGTGATGGGCTCGGCAAAGATGTTGTCGGCGAGGGCCGAGAC
>JBHHUV010000479.1:0-1857 GCA_046754005.1 Phycisphaerae bacterium
TATCAAGTCGTCGATGTTCTGATGTTGGTGGCCTGCGTGGCCCCCATCTCGATCTATTTCCTCACCCTCGGCCTCGTCAACAGCCACGCCCGACCCCATCTCGTCTCCAGTCGTTCCGATTTTCTCTCCCTCACGGTCGTCCTGATTCCCCTGCTCGTCTGGCCGCTGCCCCTGTTCGTCCATTCCGGTCTGGGCTGGCTCTACGCCGCCGGTCTCCTGGCCCTGGCCCTGCTGTTTATCCGGCTACTCCCCCCCGTGAACGCGGGCTTCGTCATCTACAACATCTCCGAGAAGCGCGCCCACAGGCTCCTCCAGGAATCCATCCGCCACCTCGGCTGGGCCGGTCACTGGCAAAACCGATCCTGGAACGAGCGATCCTGGCGAGCAGACGACCGGCGGATGTCGATCCACATCCGAGGTTTCGCCCTCTTGCGAAACGTAACCTTCCACATCGAACCCACCACCGAAGACAACACCCCCCGCATAGCCGAATTGCAATCCGAGATCGAACGCCGCTTCACCGCCATCTCGCAACTCCCCTCCCCGATGGGCGCCTGCCTCGTCCTCCTCGGCGCCGGTCTCCTCATCATCCCCATGTGGATGGTCAGCCGCCACATAGACGACCTGGTGGATGCCATGTCCCACCTGTTCGGGTAAGAGTGCGTCCCACAACCCGGGGAGCATAGTGCTGGACCGAGAATCCTTTCCCGTGCTGGACCGAGAATCCTTTCTCGGTCCTCCTCCAAAATGGATTCCCATCCCGTGTCTTTTGTTTCTGTTTCTTTCAAGCCTCCGCGTTCCTCAGCGACCTCTACTGCAAGCAACCTCCTTGCCGGAATCCCCGGGCGAACCGGCTGCCTGTTTCAAGCGGCGCAATCGTCTGCGGGCGCACTGAGCCAGGAATATGAATGCGAACCCCACCCACACCCAAAACATACCTGGATATGGGGCTTGCAATAGAGTCATGTACCAGGGCTGCATTGATACCCTTGTCTTCACGCCGGCTCGATCGACCGCTAGCATCGGATGGCCGTACCAGGTGCGCTCGACCGTGGCCGTGAAGCCGACAGGATCACGAACGCGGAAGCCCGGATCCTCCATCGCCCATTCATTTGTGCTCTGGTGGACGATGATGGAGTCACCACTGCGTGTGATGTGGAGTGGTGTCCCGCCAATGCTGACCCAGTCGATGACGGTGCCATCCAGCGCGAACTTGTACACTCTGCGTTGGTCGTTTGCCAAAAAGACCGCGTCCTTACTGACAACAACGCTTTCTATATGGCCTACCGCCCAACGTAGGTCATCAAGCCTGATCAAGGCTAGCTTCATCACAACCGAGGTAAAGGCGAGGCACATCGCGATCGCGCCGAGCAATCCGCAAATGGAGGTAGTGATATGCATCCGTCGCATGATCAGAAAACCTGCACGTAGAAGCTGTCGGTGACGAGAACCGGCCCTACGCATTTCGCTATTCGCTATTCATCATTCGCCATTCCCCCCTTCACCATCCGATTAAACCGCTCAATCAACCCCGGCAAATCAATCGTCGCGATCCGCCCATCCTCGACTACCGTCTTTCCGTTGATGATCACCCGGTCCGCGCGGGGCACGTGGCAGAGCATCATCGCCCCGAGCGGGTCCTGCTCCACCGCCCCGGCCAGGGCGATGTCGTCCCGGCGAAACATCGCCAGGTCCGCCGCGCAGCCCCGCTCGATGTTGCCCAGCAGCGGCCGATTCAACACCGCCGCCCCACCGAGCGTCGTCAGCCGGAACGCCTCGGCCACCGACAGCGCCCCCGCCCCGCCCATGACGCGCTGCAACAGCAGCGCCTGCCGAGCCTCGGCCAGCAGATGCCCC
>JBHHUV010000480.1:0-1857 GCA_046754005.1 Phycisphaerae bacterium
GATCTTCGGAAGCAACATCGATTACCGTGCGGGTTGGTAATTTCATGCCCGACCTGCCCAATTCGCTTGCACTCACCGCCATCACGCTCGGCTTTCTCCACACCCTCGCCGGCCCCGATCACTACCTGCCCTTTGTGGCGATGTCCCGTGCCCGAAACTGGACACTCTCCAAGACACTCGCGATCACGCTGATCTGCGGCACCGGTCACGTGCTCAGTTCCGTAGTGCTGGGTTTCGTGGGCATCGGATTCGGCCTCGGTCTCGACCGCCTCGAATGGATCGAATCGATCCGGGGTGATTGGGCGGCCTGGCTGCTGATCGGCTTCGGCCTGATGTATGGCATCTGGGGTCTCCGGCGGGCCATTCGAAACCGGCCGCATACCCACCTCCACGCACACGCTAATGGAACGATCCATCGGCATGCCCACGTTCATGAAGCCGACCACCTCCATGTCCACGACGTCGGCGATGAATGTCGCACCAGAAAGAAGGTGTCTGATCCGTGGGCACCGACGCACGCACATCCCCAATCGGAAAACGAGCCCGAGTCGATCACCCCCTGGATTCTGTTCACGATCTTCCTCTTCGGCCCGTGTGAGGTATTGATACCCCTCGTCATGTTTCCAGCGGCGCAAGGGAGCCTGACGGATGTCGCATGGGTGACGGCCCTCTTCGGAATCACGACTTTGGCCACGATGGCGATCATCGTGTCGGCCGCCTGTCTTGGGATCGGCTATCTCCGCATCAAGCCCCTCGAGCGCTACGGCCACGCCCTCGCCGGTTTCGCGGTGCTTGGATGTGGTATGGGGATCATGTTGGGGCTGTAATGATCAGGAATGAAAGTACATAAGGCTAAGGTCACTTCTCTTGAAAGTGCCGTTTCAGTTCCGACGTGTAGTGCCGTCCGAGACCGCCGGCATTCTGGCTCAACCATTCCGAGAAACGCGCCGGACAAGTGTGGGCCTGATCCGAGATCAACAGATCGGACATGAGTCCCCGTATCTCCTCACGGGTGATGATGACATCGCCCATGAACCAGCCGAGGCATTGGCCGATGGCCAAGGCAATCGTGGGCGGGAGGTGGAGTAGCGAGGCGCCGCTGCCGACGGCCGTATGAATGAGCCGAATGAGTTGTTCGTAGGTGAAAGTCTCCGGGCCGATTGCATCCAGTGTGCAATTGTCGCGTTCCGTGGCCGCCTTCACGGCCAATTCGGCCAGATCCTCCACATGGACGGGTTGGATACGATAGTCCCCGCGCCCGAACTCTCCGAAGACGGGGAGCTTCCGCAGCATCCAGGCGATATTGTTGATCAGGATGTCGCCCGCCCCGAACAGAACCGTGGACGGAGGATCGCGTAGGACAATCCGGATTCCACCAGCGTTCGCTCCAGGGCCGCCTTGCCGCGAAAATAGGACAGGACCGATTCTTCGCTCGGATTGGAGACGCTGATGTGAACGAACCGCACGACCCCCGCCTCGACCGCGCAGCGCATCAAGGTCCGCGTGTTGTCAACAGCCAGTCGGTGGGTGGCATCGCCGCGGGCGAAGCGAATCCAATAGGTGTTGTAGACCACGTCCGCGCCGCGAAGGTGTTCGGTCAGTGCCGCCGGATCATCGAAACACAATGGCAACGCTCGAACGCGATCCCCGAACGGACTCGCCGATTGTGGGCGATTGGTGAGCGTTTGTACCCGAATACCCCGATCGAGCAGTTTTCGTGTGATATACCGCCCGGAAAACCCGAATGCCCCGGTCACAATATGAAGCGCGCCATTCGCCATGTTCACATACCTCGCATGTCCAAGGGTCCATGACACATCAGGCGGTGGACCGACAGCCGTCCCGGCATCCGGAGCA
>JBHHUV010000481.1:0-1848 GCA_046754005.1 Phycisphaerae bacterium
GACCGGAGAGGATGTAATCAGCCAGCGTCTGGGGGAATAGCGTTGTGTGCATGGGATTTCTCCGTGGAATTGAGGGGGGTGTAATTGAGCGTCAGGGCTATCGACACGAAATCGTGGATCAGGCGCCGAGGAAAAAACTAGCTACCGGCGCGAGCGGAAAGGGCGAGGGTGAACAGGGCAGATGAAGGGCGGAAATGCCGGGGGTGATGAGGGCTAATGAGAAGAGAGGGAACCGAACATCCAATGGCTGTCGATTCCCTGTTATTATACCCCGATTCGCCCTGAAATTAAGCGTATTGGGCCTCTATTTGCGCATCTGTCAACGATCTACGATAATAGCCGTGGGTGACAATGAGAACGGCCTTTTCAAACCGGGATAATCGTCTGTATCTCACGGGTGAAGCCGTGCGATCCCTTTTTCACGGTCCGGGCCGCGTGATCACTTCCGGCTACAATCCCACCGTGCAGTTCCTGACCGGCTCGCGTCACAGAGTCAATGGCGAGTCCCTGAAACCCATCCCCGACGAACAATTCGACACCGAAATCGCAAATCAGGAGGCGATCGAGCGATATCTCGATCTCATCATGTACGGGCGTATCAAAAAACGACCGCGGTGCTTACCCCATCGGTTCGATCTGACTGCGGCCCTTCGAAGTGATCTTCCGCCTGATCTTGGGCACGATGTATCACCGCTGGACGACGCCCGCCTCCTCTTCATCTCGCACGATCTCAATGGGGATCCAGGCGGCGACACGACGGACGATACGTTCGATCGCAGGCTATTCCAGCGTGTCAAGGGGCTGTGAGTCTCACCACCCGCCGAGTGCGTGATACATTTCCCCCATTGAGGGATCCGAATGGATACCCGATGATCAGTGGGCCACGATGAGGTTTGTGTACTAATTCCCATTTGCGTGCAGGGCGCCGGCCTCAGATGGGGGCTGATCTACCAGAGCCCGCCTCTCCCGCGCCGGCCGCCGGGTCCGCGACCAAATCTAATGGGCGAGCTTGGGTGGCCGTAAACGAGATCCAGCATGGCACGCGGGTCATCCTTCGCGGCCTCTGCGGCATCCTTCAGGCGCAACCGGGCCCGCTTCGAGAAACCCAATCCCGCAGCGGAGATATCCAGAAGTTGGACGGTTTCCCGATGACGCAGTTCCTCGGGCGTGATCTGCTTGTCTCTCCACTGTTGAATCAACGCGTGGGCACACTTCGCGAGGGGTTCACATCCCAGATAGATGCTCCGGTCAACGTGCTTGCCACCACTGCGATCCGGATACCGCACCACCCAGACGATCGTGCCGTTCTCCAGATGTCGTTTACGCACGCCTCCGAAGATCTTCAAGCGGCTCTTCGCCGCTTCCAGCTTCGCACGGATCTTCTCCCACCGCGTCAACAAGGCAGGGTCGTTTCGCAGATTTCTTTGGATTGCGTCGTGCATCTTCGAGTCCATGGACATGCCTCACACGAGCATGAAGGGCGGCCATATCGCCGCAGAATCGGGAAAGTCGCTCGGCCCGTTCAAGCCATCGCTCATCAATCAGATCACCCGGAACCTCCGCCAACCCATTGCCCGCATGCTGATCGGCCTCGGCCAGGCGGCGCTGGATATGCAGCACACAGCGGCCGAGCATCGAAACACCCAAACCGAGGATGATCCCGAAAGTCTCCTCGGCGAGCCCCGTCATGTCTTCCTTCGCCTTGGCTCGGACACATTGACCAAGTTGGCCGAGAGCGAAGTCCGACGGCAGCGGAATCCGAAGTTCCTGGAGGTGAGCCAGCAACCCCTGGACATCCCGTTTCGCGACGAATGCCGCACACTTAACTTCGGCGCTGGGTTCGGATCG
>JBHHUV010000482.1:0-1846 GCA_046754005.1 Phycisphaerae bacterium
CGAGCATGGTTCCCACCAACACCATGTCGTCGGGTCCGGCGTCAAACAGTTCAATTCCGATATTGCGTTGTGCCGTGAGTCTCATTTTTCCATTCCCACAAACAGTTGTCTTCGCCTGTGCGTCTCGATGACGGATCGCACGGGCCATCGAGTTCTGTACGCGCCGCCGAAGGGAGCGGAACAATTCCTGCTCTCGATTCAAACCCGCGTTGGCTGCATAGCGCTCAAGCGGCGTCAGGATCCACTCTTCATTGGAAAACAGCTTCACGCTGTTCAATCCCGAGGCCAGCGCGTCGCGAAACATCTTGAGCGAACTGGTCACATGGCCCGCGTTCGCCAAGATCGTCTCTCGATGGCCGGCCCAGATCACCTCGTAGTCGGCCGTCTCCGGATAGGCCTTTGCCGCGCGGCCCGTCTCGAAGACCGCCCGCGTGACTTCCTCCACGAAATCCGCCTTCGATGGATCCTTGCACAAATCTCCCATCCGAAGATCGATGAGATCGCCATCGGGCTTGACCGTGTGAATCAAGCCACAGACATTGAGCACGATTGTGATCATCGCCTTGTCAAACTCGATCCGCGTGCCCGGCACGCCCTCAACGTGTTTGAACGGATAGCGGTGGGCCTCGAGGATCGTCTCGATCCGTCGCCGTTCGGTCTCTCCGCCGCCCGCAAACACAAGCGAGCCTTTTCTCTCCAGCAAATAGACGGCGTCGGTGCCGCTTCCGCGCCGCCCACCGGCCTGAAGTGAGATCCCCCGCACAACACGATTCGACAGTGCCTCGGCCATCTCCTCATTCACGCCGGGCAGCCGTTCCATCAGGAGGGATTCATTCAATTGTTCCTGGTAGGTGCTCACCGTCTGTTCCGACAGGATGCCGTTGGGCAGCACGAGTAAGATGGGAATATATCGCTGAATGTCTTCCAGCGAGCGCAGCCGGTCGCGACCGGCCAGGTTTTCCAGGTAGCGCGTCAAATCGGAGGTGAATAAATGCAACTGGTCCGGATTGCAGCAGACAAAAAGCAACTCGGGCATGCGCTCCAGTGCATGGGCTTCAAGCAAATTAGCGAGGATTCGATCCTTGAGCGACACCCGCCGCAGGCGGCCGCCGTCCATCAGCTTCAGCTCGCCCGCCTGTTTCAGCGGCTCCGTGATCCCATCCCCCCCGCGCCCCACAAAACACTGCGCCCCCGCGTGAACAAAGAACGCCACGCCGAGGGCCCCGGGGGGATGAATACCGAGTTCACCGTGTTGTAACATGGGCCGTATGGCTCCCTATTGCGGATTTCGGATTGCGAATTGCGGATTGCTTACCCCGCCGTGCGGTCTTGATGGAAGCAACGACCATCGAGAGGATTTCTTCGGCTTCTCTCATTAAGTCAGCGAGAAGTTCCACTTTGACATAGCCTGTCTCGATGAGCAGTTCCATCCAGTTGATACATTCATCACTTTCCTCCTCCACTATGCCCATCTTGGAGACAAAGTCGGCTTGTGATTTCGCGCGACAGGCGGATCGATAATTAGCACCTACGGATGTGCCTCTCCGAAGGAGTTGTCGGCCTATGACTCCACTCGCGCCAGACTTTGGGAGAGACTCAACAAGTCGTATAACGCGAAGAGCAAAAGCCTGCGTACGTTGCTTAAATTGGGTTGGGTCCATAGCCAATCAATCCGAAATCGCTATCAATGCGGCGCCGTAGGCGCCTGCCTGTTGCGGCATCGGCGGCAGCTTGACCTCCGTATCCAACACCTCGTTCAAGGCTCTGACCATCGCCCGGCAATGGGCCACGACCCCGCCGGTCGCGCCCACCATTCCATTCCGGGCAGACAGCATCTCAAAAACAC
>JBHHUV010000483.1:0-1829 GCA_046754005.1 Phycisphaerae bacterium
CATAATAAGCGTCTAAATCCGTCTGGTCAGCATGCAAGCTGTAGCCATCCTTCATGGTAAATTCTTTCACGCGAATCAATCCAGCCCTCGGTCGCAGTTCATCCCTGAACTTCAGCTTGATTTGGTATAGCATCAATGGCAACTGGCGATATGAATTGATTTCTTTCCGCGCTAAATCAGTCGTGGATTCTTCGTGCGTCATCGCTAAGACAAATTCTCTACCATCCCTATTTTTGAATCCTACTAACTCCTTGCCCACAATATCACCCCAACGCCCCGACTCCTGCCACAGCTCAGCGGGGTGGACAAGGGGCATCTCAATCTCTTGTCCACCGATGGCCTCCATCTCTTCGCGGACGAGCGCTTCGTTGAGTTGACGGTCGCGCTCATCGAGGTCGCGCTGCATGTCGTCGACCTCGGCAGTGAGTTCGGAGATTTTCTGTTCCTGTGCATTGGGGCCGCATCCGGTCGCGACCAGTGCCATCAGGCAGAGTGCGAATGGCAGCCCCACGATGAATCGGCAATTCGTCCGTGTCATCATTCTGTATCTCCCTAAGATTGAAACGTTCGGTATCATAAGGTTCTGTTTCCTGACGGGGTGGTCTAGCAGATTCATTCGCGGCCGTCAACAAGAGTTTGCGGGGATTGCGTGACAATACTCTTGGGGAGGAGTCGGCGCGTCGCCGTCGCGTACGGCGGGTGTCGAAGCGGTGCGCTTGTGCGGCGCGACCGGGGGGCGAACAAATCACAGCCCGGACGTCCCCATAGGTCATGCGGACATCCTCGGAATCGGGATCGAGCCGGGCAAGCCGGACGAGGGATGGGAGAGGGCATTTGGAGCGGTCGTGCATGGATCGGCCGGACCATGGCCGCGCGGGATGGGCGGATCGCACCGAGCGAAAGCGGCACTACTGATGCGGTGGGGGCACGTTTTTGCTTGAGAGCGACCACCGCTCGTCGCGACCGGGGCCGGAGAGGCTGACGTTGACGCGGCCGTCCGGATGGAAGCGATATCCGAGGGCGGCGGCGGTGTCGGGAGCGACGTGTCCGTCGACCCAGACGACGTTGGCCTTTCGTCCGAGGTGGCGTTCGTGGACAGCGCTGGCGCTCCCGGGGCGCTCCTTGTCGGGGCAGAGGGATGCCTGGCCGAAAGCGAAGTGAAAGGCGTCGAAACGTGGGGGCGTCAGTGCCCAGCCGTGGTTGCCGAGGTTACGGAGGTCCTTGCGGTTGTTGTCGGCGGGATAAGACCGTCGCCGGCCGGCGGCCACGCCGGCGGCGGTGCCCATGCAATCGGCGGCCATGACGCAGTCGGAGGGATTGACGATGCGCGTGACGCTGGTCGGAAAGTTTTCGAATACGACGCCCGCGGATCCGAGCGCCCCGGTCCGCGCGTTTCCGAGAAAGGTGAAGTTGTATCCGTAGGAGGCGTTTCGCTCATCGCGCCAGCCGACGGTCGGGCAGATGTAGACGTCGCTGTCGTAGTCCTGCTGGTCGAGCATGGGCTTGGAGACGGTGTGGTCAGAAGGGGCGTCGAATGGGGGGATTCCGATCTGCGTGCCCATGGCGGCGATCCATCGCGGCCGGAACTTCGGGCCGCGCGGGGTGGGGTAGTCGTCGGCCGGTGTGGGCGAGGATTGGCGCTGGCTGAATCGCCCGGGAAGCGCGGCGCCGTTGAACTCCATGGAGTACAACTGGAAGCCCCGGGCGATCTGCTGGAGGTTGCTGGCGCAGACGGCCATCCGGCCGGCCTGTCGCGCCCTGCCGAGGGCGGGGAGGAGGAGCCCGACCAGCGCGGCGATCAGTCCGATCACGACGAGCAGCTCGATCAG
>JBHHUV010000484.1:0-1826 GCA_046754005.1 Phycisphaerae bacterium
GTGTGTGTCGCTCAGGAAGTGTCGGGGCGAGGGGCGACGGTGTCGGAGTTTGTTTAGGCCATGATGAGGGGCGGGTGTAGTGCCTAGATTGTTGGATCTGTTCTGCGGTGCCGGCGGAGCTGCGGTCGGCTATCACCGGGCCGGGTTCGACGAGATCGTGGGAGTGGATGTCGAACGCCAACCCAACTATCCCTTCACCTTCGTCCAGGCGGATGCGTTGGGATGGGATGATTGGGAAGGGTTCGATTTGATCCATGCGTCGCCGCCATGTCAGGCATACAGCCGGATGCGCCACCTTCCCTGGCTCAAAGATCGAGACTATCCAGATCTGGTGCCTCCGACCCGCCGTCTCTGCCAGTCGCAGGATGTACCGTGGGTGATGGAGAATGTGGAAGATGCTCCGATGGCGAAGCAGCCAACGTTGAGGGGGTTGCATGGCGTTGTGCTTTGCGGGCAGATGTACGGGTTGCCGATCTTCCGACATCGTATCTTCGAGTCATCGTTTGCTATATCGCAGCCGGGCCATCCGGTGCATCCGCCAACGGGCAACACTGGCCGTCTGATAAACAAGCGGCGTCAGAATCGGGGAACCATTTTGACGATCGCCGGGCATTCCTCCGGCTGGACACCGGAGGAGCAGCGGGCTGCGATGGGCATACCGTGGATGACCCGGGATGAGCTGACTCAGGCAATCCCTCCGGCCTATACGGAATACATCGGCCGGGAGTTCCTACGGCAAATATCCGAGGGCGGTAGGTGATGGTATACCGCATCGAGCTCTACCGTGACGAGACAGGCCGAGAACGGTGGGGAGTCTCATGGGATGAACCGTTGGACATAATTATCAGAGGAATGCGTTACCGGCCGCCGGTTCTTTTCCACCGCCGCGCCGCCGCAGAGGCATTCATGGCTCGGCAACAACGGAAGGAGAGGCATCGACAGGCACGGCACTTCCGGAAGGTGGATCGATGATCGGCCTGGAGTTTCTATGACAGGAGAGCGGCATTAGCCTTAGACGATTGGAGGAACGATGAAGATTCTCGCATTGATGTTGAGCTGGGCTGTGGCCACGGGAGTCGGCGGCGCAGACGAAATCTGGGGCATGTACGACACGCCGCCACACTACCAACAGATCGCTACAGCACCTGAACCGGCCGAATGCGCCGTATTTACGATCGACTGGGTGGCGAACCGGCATGTTGAGGGGAGAGGAACGCCACATCTCACCTCATGGAGCATCCCCCAATCATTCCTCGAGGATGACTTCGGGTGGGATCTCACCGGCAACTTCCTGTGGACCACCTGGACTCTATCGAATCCGAACAGTGATATCGGTGAAGGTGTAGCGTCGCTGCGTCTGCCCGATCATCAGCCCGGAGCGACGTCGACGGTGGATGTGTGCCGATGATGCTCGCTATCGCATTCGTTGTGGGAGCTTGGGCCGGAGCGACAATCGTGGCGCTGCTGGTTATGGCACGGCTGAACGATAGGCCCTAGACGGTCTGCTGCGACATGGGGCATAAGAACGGCACCACCACTTCCGTCTTAGCCACATCGCCTGTCATCTCATCTATGTAGGAGCGGCCGTGCTCATCGTGGAGGAAATAATGAATGCGAATATGGTCGTCAGGTACCCGGCCGCCGGGCCCCCATTCAATATGACTCACCTGCGCATAAGTCGCCGTTCCGGCTAGGCAGGCGTCCACCCAGCGATATACCTCCTCGTTCGTCAGCGGCACATTGATAGCCGTCATAGAGAAATCCTCCTCATTTGAGTCACAGAGGTGGAGGGGCCTAGACGCTGACCGGGAGGGAAGGACTCCCAC
>JBHHUV010000485.1:0-1808 GCA_046754005.1 Phycisphaerae bacterium
CAGGAAATACTTCACCGACGTCGAGCTTTTAGACCAATACGGAAAATCGCGGCGTCTCTACAGCGATCTGATGAAGGGGCGCGTCCTCGTGATCGACAGCTTCTTCTCCAGTTGTACGGGAGTCTGCCCGGTGATGAACCGGCAGCTCACGGAAATCTACAAATCCTTCGAAGATCGCATGGGTAAGGATCTGTTCATGCTGTCGATCAGCGTGGACCCGACGGTCGACACCCCCGAGCGACTGAAGGAATACGCCGCGAACCTCAACGTCGGCCCGGGCTGGTATTTCCTCACGGGATCAAAAGAGAACGTCGAGACGGCCTTGCGCAAATTTGGCATGTATGTGGAGGACCGAGCGGACCATAGCAACCTGTTCATGATCGGCAACGATGCACAGGGCCTCTGGAAAAAGGCGTTCGGCCTCGCGCCCGCGGAGGAATTGGTGACGATCGTCGACAGTGTCCTGAACGATCGAGGAGGAGTCTCGAACTAGGAGTGCATTCAACGATCCCCGGAGCACCGGTGATCCACCGGTGCAATCCACGGGTTTTGAGCATGCGGCAAGGATGGGAGGGTCGACTCTAATCTCCTCTCCTGCCGTGACGCGTCCGCATTTCAGCACAATGGAAAGATCGAAGGACGTGCCCCGCGGACAGGGTGATCCCAAGGATGATATCTGATGAGGTTGAACCCGATCTTCATTTTGGCTGTCTGTCTGGTGTTTCACACCATGCCCGTGGACGCCGGACAATCCGCGCTCCGATCCCTCTCGCCCCGGGAAAGAGAGGGGAAACGGATCTATCTTCGCGGCGAGAGCAATTCCGGAAATCCGATCCACGCGTGGCTCGGCAATCCGCCGATGAAGGTCTCCGCGAAGATGCTCCCCTGCATGAACTGCCACGGACTCGATGGCAGAGGCAAGCCCGAGGGAGGTGTCTACCCCTCGAACCTTAACTGGTCCATGCTCACCAAGCGCTACGGTCTCACGCACCCCTCGGGACGCAAGCACCGGGCCTATGACGAAGAGACGCTGAAGCGGGCCATCACGCGCGGAATCGATCCATCCGGAAACAAGCTCGGTTCGAGCATGCCCCAATTCAGCATGAGCAAAGACGACCTGTCCAGCCTCGTCGCCTATCTGAAACGCATCGAAGACGACCGTGATCCCGGCGTCGAGGATACGAACATCACCCTGGCCACGGTGTTGCCGCTGTCAGGCCCGGTCGGAAGGCTCGGCCATGCCGTGAAAGAGGTGCTTGAAGCCGTCTTTGACGACATGAACGCCTCCGGTGGAATCTACAATCGAAAAATCGACCTTCGTATCATTCAGGCCGGCCGGACTCCCGCGGAATCAATCGATCAACTGAGGCATGTGCTCGATAACGAAGGCATCTTTGCCCTCGTCGCCCCCTATGTGCCGGAGGCCGAAGATCAGTTGATCGAACTGGCCGAGGAACGGGAAATCCCCGTCATCGGCTCCCTGGGAACGCCCCCCGACGGTGTCAACAGTTCGATTCGATACATATTCTACCTCCTCTCGGGGGTCTCCGTTCAGACCCGGGCGCGTGTGGATTCCATTCTCGTGGAGTCAGAGCGGGCCGGACCCCCGCGGGCGGGCCTGTTGGTGCGTTCCGGCGCGCCGTATACATCACTCGCCCGGACCATCGAAGACCAATGCAGGCGCCGCCAGATTCCGCTCACACTCCTCCCCGCCTATTCACCTCTCACCTTTTCTCCCGAACCCCTAGCGGAAGAGATCGGGCAACAAGACGTCTTGTTTTTCATCGGCCCTGCAACGGATTGTCTGC
>JBHHUV010000486.1:0-1792 GCA_046754005.1 Phycisphaerae bacterium
GCGAGTACGGTGCCGGTGAGGCGTCCGAGAGCGGTGCGCCGGTTGATCGACGCGGACATGGCGGCCTTCCGGCGGCTGATGGCCTGCTGGCGGCTGCCGGATGACGATCCCGCCCGCCGGGAGAAAAACCAGGCCGCGACGATCGGTGCCACGCGGACGCCGATCGAGATCATGTCGGCGGCGTATGCTGTCATGCAACTGGCCTCCACGGGGATTGACAAGTCAAAGAAGAACTGCCTGTCGGACGCCGGGGTCGCCGCCTTCTTGGCCCATGCCTGTCTCGAGGGCGCCCGGATGAACGTGATGATCAACCTTCCGGGGATCGAGGATGCGCGGGAGCGAGAGGCACTCAAGACACGGGCCGATCGGCTTCGATCCGATGCCGCCGCGCTGGCCGAGGACATCACGCGCCGACTCGAGGCGCTGTATCACTGAGGCCCGAATGAGTCGCCATGTTCGCCCCGGGGGGATTCAGATGTTGTTCACGACGGGAACCATGTTGACACGCTGCGTCAGCCGCGAGTAAGCATGGCATCTGGCACACGGGCATCCGGCAAGGCTTTCTTCTCAACTCGCATCAATCGAGTTCTCCCAGTAGAATTGTACACAGGAATGTAGCGCTCTAATCTGTCTGAGAGTCTTGGAAGCTGTCGTGAGACGGGTTTATCTAGAAACCAGCTACGTAAGCGCTGCTGTGACAGATCGAACCGACACAGCGAGCGCATACCGCCGGCAAGTGAGTATCCAGTGGTGGTGGGAGCAGAGAGCAAAACACGAGTTATTCATTTCTGAAGAAGTATTGGCGGAATTGTCGCATCCGAATTACCGACAACGTGCCGACGCATCTGAGTGGATGCGTGGGATTCCGCTTTTGCCCATAGACGAAAGTGTTCGCGGGCTGGCGAGAATCCTGGTGCGTGAAAAAGTGATGCCGGGACCACTCGCCGGTGACGCGATCCACGTTGCCGCTGCGACCGTTCATGGGATAGACTACATGCTGACTTGGAATGTTCGACATTTGGCAAATGTGAATAAGCTCGAACATCTTCAGACGATATGTCGTAGAATTGGATATCTACCGCCCCGGATTGTGACCCCAGACCTCTTGTGGGACTACGAAGAATGAGCACGGAACAAACAAGCCAGCCACCCGCCGACCCCCTGATCGATGAGATACGGGCGATCCGACGGGCCCTTTCTGAACAGTTCGGAAATGATGTTGACAGGCTCTGCGACCATTTGCAGGACTTGCAACGTAGACATCCCGATCAAATCGCCGAACCGGCTGTTCGTTCCGAAAGGAATCCACAATCCTGACGGCGCGCTTGATTGGCTCCTCTTCGAGTGATCCTCAATCCCTTCCGCAGGCCGGGAATCTGCAGATCATCCTCCCGGAGCGCCGGGACGCCGGGATTGGAAACCTATACCTGTGGCACACGAACATCAGGATACAGTCTGAACGCATTCGTATCGGGGACGTGTCAGACTCCTCCCCGGCCGTTACAATCCACGTATGAAGGCGAGCTATGCCATCCTGGCGCTGAGCAATCTCTCGCTCATGGCCGTTACCGCCACGGTGGGCTTGATGGTCCAGGGGCAGGCCGGATTCGCGCGCCATTTCCTGCTGGGTCTATTGACCGGTCTGTTCACCTGTTTCGTCCACGTGATTCTGTTCATGTATTTCGTGGTTCAGGAGAAGATCGTCACCCAGTCGATTCTGCATCATGGTCGAACTGCGTCCCGAAACCCACGCGCAGGCCGAGGGCGAGGTGCTCGAGGTGGGTTTCGGTAC
>JBHHUV010000487.1:0-1784 GCA_046754005.1 Phycisphaerae bacterium
CCCGCGGTCTTTGAGAGGGTGCTGACATCACCACCGGATTGGATCGACTTCAGTAACATGGTTCCCTCGACGGACGACATCCGAGCCCTGTCGACACGGATGGTTAAGATGGAATTATGGAAAGACATGCCCGACGATCTGGAGATGTTTGTGGATCGCCGGTTTGTGAAAAAGGCGATGGAGTCATTCGAAACGTCAAAACGTTAAAAATAACAAAAAAGAAAAAACGACAGAGGGAAAAACAACGGATTGGAGATTGGTGTAGTTCATCTGGCACTGCTTGAAGTGGTGATACGGGCGTGGGTATCGGGCTGTCCTGGCATGGCATTCGGGCATGCTTGATGATCGAGGGTTCAGCCATGAGTCGAGGCATTCCCCTGAAATGGGCCTGGTACGGGCTGGTCGTGCTCCTGGTTCTGGCGCCGATGCTGATCCTGTATCCGTGGCTCTGGGACAAGGCCCGATCATTGATGCTCGACCGGGCACTCGCCGAAGAGCAGCGGTTTAACCAAGACGTCAAGCATCATGTCGATCATGAATACAAGAGGATTGTCACGCTCCTGGAGAACAAGGGCGATTCGATCGCCTTCTTGTCGTCAGGATCGCCGGATTCGGATCTGATCCATCGGCACCTCGAAGCGGTTCTGGCGAGGGAAGAGGCGGTTCGGGGTTTGGCAGTTGTAGACCCAGAAGGTCAGATCCTCGAGGGTATCTATCGCGGACCGGCGGGTCAGCCCTTACGAATGGACACCCATCTCGGTGGTTCGCCGTTGGACCCCAATCAACCCGAAATCGCCATCCCCCTTCATGGCCGAGTCTTCGTGGGTTCCCCCATCGACCATCGGGGTGAATTGGTATTCCGAGTTGCAATCCCAGTCGGTCCGCCTGCGCAGCCGATCGCCTCGTTTCTGGCCCATATCAGCGCCGAATGGCTCTGGCGTGAACTCTACGACGAGTTCGCACGACCGGACGCCATCACCTATCTGGTGGACAATCGCGGATGCCTGCTGGCCTATCCGGAGGGCTACGATCAGCCCCTTGGCGAATTGCTGACGCATCTGGACATTGTGCGTAGCACGATCGAACACGAGGAGTGGAACAGCCGGACCACTTATCTTGGACTCAAGGGAGTCTCGTGTTTTGGGTCGGCTACACCGATCGATTCGATGAACTGGGGGGTGATCACGGAGATTCCCGTCAGGCGGATCACTGAACCGATCAACGCGGTTCTGGGTGGAATGGCCGCGACCACACTGGGTTTCGGCGCGCTGCTGGGCGTTCTGGGCCTCTGGATCGTACGCCGGACGACGCGACCGTTCACCGAGTTGACGGCGGCCTTTGGCCGGGCTCGGGGGGGGGACTACTCGGAAGCTCTACCCCTCAGTCGAGTCCGTGAGTTCAACACGCTGTCGGACGGTTTTCGGGCGATGATCTCCAATATCCAGAGTCGCGAGGAATCGCTCCAAGAAAGCGAGGAGCGGTTTTCCAAGGCATTCATGTCCAGCCCTCAGGCCGTGATCATCAGCCGGCTCGACGACGGGTGCATTGTCGATGTCAACGTGAGCTTTGAGCGCATGGCCTCTCACTCCCGCGCGAAGATGATTGGCCGGACGACCGATGAGCTTGGCTTATGGGAGCGGCCCTCCGATCGGGAGGACATGGTGCGGGCGATTCGGGAACACGGCTCTGTTCGCGACATGGAGGCGGCGTTTCGTTCGAAATCCGGCGAACGGCGAATCGGACGGGTGTCGGCCGAACGGATCGATATCGGGGGAGTTCCCCAC
>JBHHUV010000488.1:0-1777 GCA_046754005.1 Phycisphaerae bacterium
AGCACAACGGATCAAGAAAACTGGGCGATGCAGGGCTCGAACCTGCGACCTAGTGGCTTTATGCTATCAAAAATGCGGTTTTTTGGTGCCTTTAGAGTCTTAGATTACGACTTCTTTGCGTCTTGCGTAGATGTTGGGCTTCGTCAAGCTGCGTTTCTCATCAGAACTTCCGGGTATTCGTTGTGATGGATGATCAGAACCATGGACATCATCTTTTGTCCCTTGGTCGTAACTCGCCATCGGCGCGAACGGGGGATCTTGGCGATCAGTCCATGAACATGCAGCCGCTTGAGAAGCCGGGAAGTGCGGGCGCTTTGCCGACGGGATTCATCGGGGGTTCCGGCCGGCTTGTAGAGTTGGTGTCTGATATCAGCATTGCGAAATCCCCGGATGTTGTGTTCACCCCGCATGGCGGCTGCGAAAAGCCGAACGTCGTCCCGGGCGGCGGGGTTAAAGCCGCGATGGGATCGGCCGTCTCTGCGGACGGGCCGGGCCAATCTCTGGATGTCTTGTTTGGCTTCGGAGGGATTGCCGACAATCGCCAGGGCATCCAGGTAGCGCCGGTTTGCGGTGAGCGAGACCTCCGCATAATGGCGAAGGTTGGTCACCCGCTTGGCCATGGGATACCAGCCCAGGACCTTCTTTCCCTTCCGGATCCCCTGCCGCCGAACCTTGAACTCGTACGGACGATTGATCACTGTTTCGATTCGCAGTACGCTCCCGTGCTTGTCGTACATTTTAATCCAGTTCTCTTTCATCCGATGCCGAATTCGGGCGCCCGGCCACCGTTTCTTGTAGTCGTTGAGAATCTCACCCATGAAGTTCCCGTTGAGTTTTCGACCGAGGAAGGTCATGACATCCTCGGCGCTGAAGCAATGTGTGGCGTGCCTCAGCAGGTTTTCGTACAGGTCTTTCAGGGCGGCGCGATTCTCAAACATGACATCGGTGGCAAACTCGGCCTGTTCGGTGACCCAGTAATAGTCCATATCCTTCAACAGGTTTCTCATCAGGGGATTCACGCGACGGGCCAACGCGGAGAGGATGCGCGGCCAGTTCTTCCCGGCGAACCGGTCGGCGAACCGCTGGGCGCGTTGGGGGCGGTCGATCCAGAGGAAGGCGTTGTCCAATTGACGGTAGGCGATGCCGTGGCGGTCCATCTTGCGGGCCAGCCAGTCATGCCCGTTGAGACAGACCTGAACGGTGAAGGGGAACCAGGATGTGATCCGCACATGCATGAAGCCGAACTCTCGGTCAATGAAGTAGAAGTAGAGGCACAGGCACTTACGACGGGCGGGGACGATCCGAGGTCGCTGTTCTCCATAGGCGATCTTGAAGCTCTGGCAGGCCTCGACGGCCGCGAGGATACAGACGAGCCCCTCGGTGATCCCGTCTTGCTCGGCTATGGCTCGGGCTCGGGCCTCTTTGCGAATGGGGCGGTTCAGATAGACGTAGGGCCGTTCGGCTCGCTCGGCGATGGCCTTGGCATGCGCCTTGAGCCGATCGGACTGCCGGGAGACGAAATCCTTGAATTCCTTGATTTTCAATCCCTGACGGGCTATGAAGGATTCCATGGCCCCGTCCCAGCTCAGGGGCAGATGGCCTTTGAAGAGAATCCGGTCGAAGCAGGAAATCGTGCCAGTGATCCGGGTCTGATGCTTGTCGATGAAGTGTTTCACGGCGTTCTCCTGTCCATGGCGGCGAAACACCATGATCAGGCAAGAACGCCGTTTTTGTAATCAGAGCAGATCAAGCTCTCTTTGGTTGCGGCCGAAGGCCG
>JBHHUV010000489.1:0-1759 GCA_046754005.1 Phycisphaerae bacterium
TTATTGCTGGCACACAAGGGACACGTCAAGGCCGAGCATGTCACGCCACGTGAATTCGCCGCAAAGCTGGCCAGGTCGCACCCGGACATGGAGGAACTCCCGGAATTCACCGAGTGGTTTTATGAGGTTCAATATGGCGGCCAACCCCTGGAACGCCGACGCTGGGAGCGGATCAAGGACTTTCTTCAACGCCTGCGCGAAGATCCTTCCTTCGGCATCGAATCCTGAGCAGGCGGATGGAA
This sequence comes from Phycisphaerae bacterium, assembly GCA_046754005.1. Classification (GTDB taxonomy): domain Bacteria; phylum Planctomycetota; class Phycisphaerae; order UBA1845; family UTPLA1; genus CAYXGR01. Next base: position 243 of record JBHHUV010000489.1, read on the forward strand.
AAACGTTTCCGGTCTCCCAGTGATCCATGCGAATAGAGTTCATCCAAGGACAAATATCGTGAACACCCGGTTCATCATTCTGGCTGTTTCAGTCATCGGTCTTGTATTACTGGAAAGTTGCACGGATTCCCCTTCCACGGCAAAACCGTCGAATTCGAAGGCACTTCCCGTCACGATCAAGCCCACGGACACACGTACTGATAATCCTGACACACCGAAAGATCGGTTCGGCAGTGCTGTCGTTCAGGGAGTCGTCCGCTATTCGGGACCACGACCCAAACCCCGGCCACTGCCGATGCGAGGAGACAAGGCCTGTCACACAAATGGACAAACCGTCCTGTCGCAGGCAACGACCCTCTCCAAGTCGGGCGGCGTTCCATACGTGTTCGTGTTCGTGAAGAATGGAATCGATGGCATTTATTCGCCACCGAAGGTTCCCGTGAACCTCAATCAAAAGGGCTGCCTGTTCGTGCCGCATGTCTTCGGTCTTCAAACGGGACAGACACTCCGCATCACCAATAGTGATGAGACACTTCATAACATCCATGCCTTGGCCCGGAGGAACGAGGCGTTCAATCTCAGTCAACCTGATAAGGGTGCGATGGCGGTGAAACAATTCAAGCGAACAGAGGTCATGATCAAGTTCAAATGCGACGTTCACGGTTGGATGGATGCCTACTGCGGCGTGTTGCCCCATCCTTTTTTCGCAGTGACCGATGAAAACGGGATGTTCGAGATTCCGCGATTGCCCGCGGGGAACTATGTTTTGGAGGCCCGGCATGAATTGTGGGGCATTCTCCACAAGACGTTGACGCTACAGGACGGCGAAACGCGGCAGACGGAATGGATCTATTCCCACCCAAGCAAGACCGCGGCGGCACCGGCCCGAAATGTAATCATCCCCTCAACGCGGGGCGACGAATCATGAAGATGTATGTATCCCGATGTGATGTCGGCGGCGCGTTGCTGCTCATGCTTTTTCTATGGCCCGGATGCCAAGCTGCGCCCGGCACCGAAGTCGCCGTCTTCGCCAGTGGAAAACCGAAGTCGGAGGTTCGGCTCAAGAGGGCGGACGACGGCCGAACAGTCCGAGACGGCTGGTATCGCTCCTGGCACGAGAATGGCCAAGTCCACGAAGAGGGCCTATACGTCAACGGAAAGATGCACGGAACCTGGACCATCTGGGATGAGCACGGTCGGAAGCGCGGCCAACAGCAATACCACGAAGGCCGACGCCACGGACGCTGGTTTGCCTGGCATGCCGACGGGCGTCTCGCACGCAGGTGGCAGTACCGAGAAGGGATCATGGAAGGCGTCTGGCTGACCTGGAACGAGGCCGGCACCCTGATCGAGGAATTGCATTACAAAGATGGAATCCTGATCCCTTAGAACGTGTTTGAGAAGTCGTTTCTTGATCAGAGCCGCGCCCGTAAGGAAGCGGTCGGCGCTCAGACGGAATGGCCTTTTGTCCATGGAGAGGACCGCTCCCTTACGGTCGCGGCTCTGATCAAGAAACG
>JBHHUV010000490.1:0-1757 GCA_046754005.1 Phycisphaerae bacterium
GTCGAAACCGTTTATCATCGGGTGTGTTCTGGGTTGGGCGACCGCCGGCGAGACCAGACAACCCAAACCCAGAACACACCCGATGATAAACGGTTTCGACGTCATGGTTCAGCGCTCCTCTACATGTCATGCCGCTGCGAAAATCCCACCCAGGATCAATTTTATGGGTCCCCGGCCGTCCGGGGGCCCGATCGGCCCTGCAGGGGCCGAGGAATAGAGCCCAAGGCGCAAGCCCTGGGTCACAATCCGCCCCCTGTGATTGAGCCCTGAAAGGGCGGTGGAAACCGGTGCCGTCGAAATCGACGCGCACCCCCCCCGTCGCCGAATGGCGGTCCGAACGCTCAAGAGCGCCCGATCCGCGTCGTCCCGCTGATTTCAGCGCAGGCACACACCACGTGCCGCGCACGGGTGCACGTGCGCCTTCACACGGAGCCGGGTGGGCGCTGCCCACGATCCGGCTTCACCTTCACACGGAGAGGGATGGGAGTGGCGGGCGAACGGCGTGTTGGGTATGAAACGTAAGGAAGGATAAAAAGAACGAATAATGCTCGGCTCGTCGCCGCCGGTACCCAAGGCCTCCGATTCTCTCGATTATTACCGATAATATACAGCGATCTGCGACCTGTCAAGCCACATCGGTGGGATTGTTATCCGGAGAACCAAAAGATCCCCCTGTCAGGACCGAACACGGAGCGATTCCGCCGCTCCCCTGTCTGACAAACCGAATGCACGACCCTTTCTGTTTCTAATCTTGATGTTTCGGCGTTTCGACGTTTCTTCCTGTGCCGAGCCCTGAAGATCGATTCCGCCCGCTTGAGACCGAGAATAGGGCGGCGGGTGGTGATTCTGGTTAAACGGCAGGCAAAGCAGTATCCATATAAACGATAAACCGATACAGATGTGAAGGCGGTCTGTTGCGACGATCGAGCGACCCCGGCGCTCGAGGATGAATCGCCGGGGGGGGCCCAACAGGAAGCAAGGCCGCATCTTGGCAAACCCGGAGGGATCTCCGACCTGCGTTCATGGCCGCTCACGCGGGTCCGGCCGCCGAGGTCGGGCCGAAGCGCGCACCGGGATTGAATGGAAGAGCACAATGAACCACCCGCTGCAATGTGGCAACCGCTCATTCCTGTACGGGATGACCGGACTTGTTCTGTTGGTTCTGGGGGGGCCGTGGGCGCGGGCCGCCGATGTCGAGATCTGGGACAACGGTGCTTCGGCTTGGACGGACACGTTCGCCAACGGCGATCCAATCGATAATGGCACGATCAATAGTACCGGAATGCCCTCGATGGCCGTGGATTCACAGGGCCGCATGTACGTGACGTACTATCAGTACGACGGATCGAATCTTCACGTCTACCTGTCGCGCTACGACGGAACGGATGTGAAGATCTGGGACAACGACACTTCGGCCTGGACGGATACGTTCTCCGACGGCGACCCGATCGATACCGGCACGGCCAACACCGCCTCTAGTCCTCAGTTGGCGGTGGACTCGCAGGACCGTGTGTATGTCACGTTCATACAGCTTCTAGGAGGGTATACGCGTATCTACCTGTCGCGCTTCGACGGAACGGATGTAATGATCTGGGACAATGACGCATCGGCCTGGACAGACACGTTCGCCGACGGTGACCCAATCGATACCGGTACGGCCAACTCTGCCTATGCAACTCAGTTGGCAGTGGACTCGCAGGACCGCGTCTACGTAGCGTTCAATCAGTACGACGGATCACCGAATACCCATGTCTACC
>JBHHUV010000491.1:0-1754 GCA_046754005.1 Phycisphaerae bacterium
GTGTACCTACGAAATCGGCCTGCAACTCAAGGATCCACTCGATCTCAACGTTAGCGATATACCAAGCTGATCAGTGCCGTGTCCGACAGCGCTACGCCCGTGAGGAAGCGGTCAGCGCTCACCCCGGGAAGACGACCTCAAACCACCCATGCAGCCCCGGCGCTCCCGCTACGAATGGGTGGGGAAGCACAACGCCCAATCCGATTTTTTCACAACCCCTTTGACGAAACCGCAAAAACCGTCACAATAACGGTCCGATTGGCTCTGGACCGAATCGAGAGGGTGAAGCGCGGATGTTGTTCTGGTCGTTGATCATCGCCTCGGGGGGATTGATCCTCTATATCGTCTACACCCTGATCCAACGGCATCGGGGTGAGAGCGAGCCGATCAACTGGGAAACGATGGGGGTTTCCCGTTTTGCCGATCTCCAGATTGCCCGAAATCGCAAGCTGAATCAGAAACAGCGGGAAAAGCTGATCTGGGAGGCCCTCGGATCGGGTGATCTGGACATGATGATCCGCGCTCTCGATATCCCCGGCTTCACGCCCGAACGTCATTTCATCCTGAGCAGCATCGTCTCCGTGACCTATGGCATGCGCGATGAGGATTCGGAGATGAGAGCACTCTGCGAAACCATCGCCGGCAAGCACATTCGCGAATTCCCCCGACTCGCCCGGTCACTTCGGGCCAGTCGCCGCGCCAACGGTCAGACGCCCGAATTGCCGCACGTCTCCACCTTTCAATATCTCGCAACGCTCCTGACGGAGAAGGGCGAATACCACAAGGCAATCGAAATCTGCGAGCTGGCGATTTCCTACGGCCTGAATGACGGAACCAAGAGCGGATTCCAAGGTCGCATTCAGCGCATTCGCCAGATGCGTGATCGCATGAATGCCCACGAACACGCCGTTTGAACCCCATTCGATTTTCAAATGTGTCCGTTGTGTCCGGCTACTTGGGGGCAGCAATTTATGTAATTTGTTTTGACGTGGGTAGTTATATCAATGTCCGTATACCAGGACCGGCACGTGGAATCGAGGATTTTATCGGTCTTTTTTGTGTGGATCTCGTTGATCGTCCGGTTGCTTTGTCGGCTTCTCACAGGCAGTGCCGCATTCCGAACAGATTCCGCTGACGTTGCCGGTAAGATCGTAACCGCAGAATTGGCAGTGACCGGGCGGGTAGCGCTTCGGTCGGCGATCGCGCACCCACAGGATGGCCGTCGGCGTGGCGATGATCAGAAAGGGCAACCACAGGGGAAGATAGCCACGACCCCAGTGTCCCGGTCTCGCCCCTATGCGTGGCCAGAGAAGACCGGTTTTCTCCCACCAAAGTACGCCCGAAAAGTCTGGTGCTTTGGTGACGGTCCACCCCAACAGGCAATAGTTCCCATCCGACCATCGGACCGTCCCCCAGATCAACTGCACCTCGATCCGATGCGTCGTGTAGGTAATCAGATGATTCCTTACACCCAGGAACGGAACACTCATTACCCATACAACCACGATCAGGATGCACAATCCCACCCCGGCCCACTTGAGGATTCGCCGCGATCGGGATGGCTTCCACATAGATCACATTGTACGCCCATCCAACCCATCATGCATCACACTTCGGCATCGTCTCACAGGGGTTCCGACGCACGCTGTCAGGTTATGTCGCCATCCGTAAAAATTGGGTCCGCCCGGACTCGAACCGGGAACCGAGAGATTATGAGTCCCTTGCTCTAACCAATTGAGCTACGGACCCGATGC
>JBHHUV010000492.1:0-1743 GCA_046754005.1 Phycisphaerae bacterium
AGCGGAATGGTCGTGCTCCGGATGCCGGGACGGCTGTCGGTCCACCGCCTGATGCGTCATGGACCCCGGCGAATGAACGATCCAAAAGGACCGATAAAATGCTCGATTCCACATGCCACCCAAATCATGCGGACATCGATATAACTACCTGTGTCAAAACAAGTTATAGGTGTTATTAACCCAAAATGACCGGCCAACACGGACACATTCGAAATCAATGAAAGTCACGGAACAAGAAAGGCATCGTTGGCCGAAACAGGTCGTTCGTCGCCGCGATACTCGAAGACATTCTGAACGCGGTAGATATCGTCGTTATCCACGCCGACATCGGGTGAGTCGAAGAATCCAACACGACCGTCGACACGTAGTACGTTCTGACCACCGTGGTGATACGGTGAATTGCGCCTGATGCGCATTCCGCGAATCAGCCGCCGATCGGGATTGACCAATGGCGTCATATCGGCGGCAATGGGTATGTTTGGCAGAAGTGTATTACGTCGAATGGGAGCAGTCACGAACTGGGTGGCATAGCTGTTGTTCCTGGGATCGGGAAAATCGTTGTAGGCGTCGAGGCGATCGTCCCGCATGGGAACATCGCCCTCCGATCCCTGGCAGACGAACCGTTTCGGCAAGAGAAACAGACCTCGAACGAGCCGGTAGGGATGGCGCGAGTTGCGCAGGTTCGAACGACCCTTGCCGCCGGTCTGATACCAACCCGCATCGCCTCGAACCGGCCCGGCAAAGGGAAGATGACCCTGGTTTTCCTCGCTGTATTGTGAAAAGGCACTGCCGAGGCTGAACATGTTGTTGCCGCAGCCGATCTTTTGTGCCTCGCGGCGGGCGGTCTGGTAGCCGGGGATGAAAATTCCGACGAAGACGAGGATGGCGGCGGCGATGCCGACAAACTCGCGCATCGTGACGAACGGCCCGGCGCCGGGGCCAAATCCGGCATTCATCGATGACGCGACAGCGGGTCCAGGCAAGGGCAAAGATCGCGCGGCCTCATCATTCACCCGGTTGAGCACTCTTTGGACGAGGTTGTCCGGGGCGGGATCGATTGTGTCGGCATCCAGTGGCGCCAGGACGTGTTGAAGCCGTGTACAGTCTGACCGTAGGGCTTGTTCGTTGTTATAGGCGGTCTCGATGCGGGCACGTTCCGCCGCATCGAGCAGACCGAGGTGATAGCCCAACAGGTCGGGCGTGTGTTCCGAATTCGTTTTGTGATCTTCCATAATGCGTGCTTCAATCCGTTTTCTGAAGGAAACTCCACTCGCTCCCTGAGTCGGCCTTAGTTTGAGTCCGCGTTATCCGATCTTTCTACTTTGCCGATCCAGTTCCCGCCGGTAGGCGACTCCGAAATGGGTGACGGCCGCGTGAAGGCGGCTCTTGACCGTTCCGAGCGGGATGGCCAGGATCTCGGCGATCTCTTTGTACGGAAATCGCTGGTAGTATCCCAAGACGAGTATCTCCCGGAGCGGGTCGGGCAACTCCGACACGATGCCTTGGACGATCCGGCGCTGTTCCTCGGCCTCGACGGCTTCGCCGGGGAGTTCGCTCGTATCCGCCATGAAGTCGAGGTAGCTGACTGCATCGCCATCGTGCTCGTTTCCGGTATGGACTGAGAGCGAGACCTCTCGCTTTCGTGCCCTGGCTCGGAGAAAATCGCGGGCCTTGTTGGCAGCGATGGTGAAGAGCCATGGGCGAAACCGCCGTTCGGTATCAAAACCCTCGGCCGAATGATAC
>JBHHUV010000493.1:0-1742 GCA_046754005.1 Phycisphaerae bacterium
GTTCTGTAGTGATCGGAGCCGTTCCCGCTCGTTGCTCGATCGAAGAAACTCGGATCGATGAAATTCGTCCACACCGATTCGCCGGTGCCATCGCCGTTGCGATACCGATGATCTCTCCGCCGATAATCACAACGCCCTGCTCGGGCGATGTGTGCGTCATGGGTTACGGATCTTGTGTATCACTCGCCAAGTCTGTTCGTTCCGATAGATTCTCCGTCTTTTTGATTCTTGGTCTATCGGCTCTGGTGGGGAGTTGCGAATGGTAACAAACACCCCTGGTTCAGCCGAAGAGGACCATGGGCCTATTGTAGGATTCATCGAAGGACATGCGAGGGGAGTGGAAGCAGATGGCACTACCTGCCGAGTCGCTACCGACAGACCGCAGGCCGATTCACGCAGGGTTCGCCGGGATGTTTCTGCTCATCACTTGCCTGTCATGCGATTCCAATTTCAATGATAACAGTCTCGTCCCTCAGGGATCGACGATCCGGATCACCGTACCGGATGGGGATGCATTCCTCTCCAAGGTTGATTACATATCGGACGAGTTGCTTGTCCAGGTCATCCCCGGTTCCCTGACCGACGCAGAGAATCTCGCCTCGAACGTCGGCGCAACATTGTTGGAATTCGAAGAAAAGACCCGATCGGCCCGAGTGCGTATGGCGCCCGAAGATTTGGAATCGACGGCGACACAACTGGCACGGCTGCCCGAGATCGAATCTGTCGAGAAGAACTATCTACTTCCGGTCGCCGCGATCCCTTCGGATCCGCAGTTCCCGAACCAATGGCATCTCTCCCAGGTCGGAGCCGAGGGAGCATGGGACCTGACCCACGGTGATGCGAACCTGATCATCGCCATCGTCGATACCGGCGTCGATGTGAATCACCCCGACCTGAAAGGCCGACTCATTCCAGGCTTCAACTTTGTGACGGGCAACAGCGACGCGAATGACTGCTGCGGCCACGGCACCGGCGTGGCGGGTGTCGCTGCCGCCATTGGCAACAACGGAATCGGCGTCACAGGCATCACCTGGAGTGGGAAGATCCTGCCGGTTCGGGTTGCCGAGTTGGTTGGTAATGAAGCAAGGGCCAGGAGCAGCGACATCGCCAAAGGGATTATTTGGGCCACCGATCAAGGCGCCTCCGTCATCAATCTGAGCTTCTCCGGCGTGCTGCACAGCAAGATGATACAGAACGCCTGCCAATACGCCGTTCGGAGTGGCGCCTCAGTCGTTGCGGCCATGGGGAACAGTGGAGCACGGGAGAACGTCCCGGATTCGCCCTGGATAATCAGCGTCTCCGCTACCGCCACCGACGACAACCTGGCATCCTTCTCTACATTCGGATCCGCCGTCGACCTGGCGGCGCCCGGCGTCCAATTGCTCACAACGGCGCGATTCGGTGCCTACCAGGCCTTTTCCGGAACCTCCTTTGCCTCGCCACTGGCTTGCGGCGTCATCGCCCTCATGAAATCGATTCGTCCCGATGCAACACCACTCGAGATCGAAGAGATCCTTCGCGACACCGCCGATGATGCCGGTCCGGCCGGACCTGATGAATCGTTTGGCTATGGGATTGTCAATGCTTCGGCGGCGGTGCAATCTGCGCAAAGCGCGTCGCTGCCCGACGATATTACCCCTCCAACGGTGCGTTTTTCCAATCCACCAGGCGAGGTTCCCATCGGCGGAAAGATCCGAATTGAAATCGACGCGCAGGACAACAGGCTCATCCGGTACGTGGCC
>JBHHUV010000494.1:0-1736 GCA_046754005.1 Phycisphaerae bacterium
GAGCACGGCCATCAGGGCGACGGCGATCTTGAGGGGGATACCCAGACTGGCGACAAAATTCCCGGCCCCGTCGATAAACGCCCCGACCTTGGCGGAAAGGCCGCCGATAGAGGACCAGGAGGCGTATTTTGTATTCCAGGCCGCTGCTCCGATCATTGTCGCCTCATCATTCGGCCCGATGATGAGTCCGTCTTCCGGAAGTTCAATCCCATCTGGAGGCAACAAGAATCCATGGTGACTGATTGATCCATCCTTTGGAACGACATCGACAACGAACTCTCGCGACTCGCCACTTGTTCGATTCGTATCACCCACATGTCGCCAAACTCCATCTGGGCCAATGTACTCTACAATAGTAAGGTCGGCATTGATCCCTCTCACGTGACGAATAAACTCGCTCGATCCCATCCCCAATCCCGCGCAGCAGGCCAGGATCACCAGCACTGCTAAAAATCCTTCCGTCAACATCGAGCCGTAGCCGACGAACTGGGCGTCCGGCTCGCAGGCGATCTGCTTGCTGCTCGTGCCGCTGCTGACCAAACAGTGAAACCCGCTGATCGCCCCGCAGGCGATCGTCACGAACAGAAACGGCATGATCGGCGGGGCACCCGCGGGCGCCGCCTGCACGGCGGGGGCCACGATCGGCACGCCGCCGGCCCGCAGAAACGTCGCCGCCCCGATCCCCGCGACGATCAGCACCAGACCCACCAGAAGCTGATAGCTGTTCACGTAGTCCCGAGGCTGGAGCAGCAGCCAGACCGGCAGCACGCTGGCGAAATAGCAATAGACAAACAGAGCCAGCGTCCAGGAGATGACCGGGCTGATGGTGATCCCGCCGACAGTGAAGGCGGGAATCGTAAACTGGAGGAAGTCGAACTCCGCCGCCAGTACCACCGCGCCGATCATGATGATCAGCGCCACCAACGCCGGCAGGTGCGGACTGAAGCCATGTTTGTAGATCAGCAGACCGACGACGATGGCCACGGGCATCGCGATCCAAACCGCCAACACGCTCGCCGGATAGGTCGCAAAGATGCTGGCGATCACCAGCCCGAAGATGGCCAGCACGATCGTCAGGGCCAGGAAGAGAATCAGCAGGAACAGAATCTTGACGCGCGGATTGATGAGCCGACCCGCCACCTCGCCGATCGTCTGCCCCCGGTTGCGGATAGAGACGACCAGCGCCCCAAGGTCGTGCACCGCCCCGATGAAGATGCTCCCGAACAGCACCCACAGCAGCGCCGGCACCCACCCCCAGATGACCGCCAGCGCCGGCCCCACGATCGGCCCCGTCCCGGCGATGGACGTGAAGTGATGGCCGAACAGGATCGACTTCCGCGTCGGCACAAAGTCCTGCCCGTCGGCGAGTTCCTTGCTCGGCACCGGCGCATCGGGATCGAGTCGGAAGAACTTACGCGCCAGCCATCGCCCGTAGGTGTGGTAGGCGATCAGATAGAGGACCAGGCTGCCGACGGCGATAAGGAAGGTGGTCATGACCCGATCCGTTACGGGTGGCGCTGTCAAGGAACGATCCGTCAAGGATCGTGCCTTGGCAGTGGTGTTTCGCAACCCCTACACGTTGATAGCGGCATCGCATTGCCAAGCATGACTCGCTTGCTCAAGTGAGCAAGCGAGTCATGCTTGACAATGCCACACAGCCATGGATTATCCCGCCAGCGCCGCGAGTTGCTTGTCGGTCACCAGCCCGTGGAACTTTTCCTGGGCCATGACCTGAT
>JBHHUV010000495.1:0-1727 GCA_046754005.1 Phycisphaerae bacterium
ACGGCCGCGCGACGTCGCATCGAATCGGAATACTCAGCAGAAACCATGACGCGCCGCTACGAAACCGTCTATCGGAGCCTGATCAGCACCTGATGCGTAGACTCGCTGCCATCCAACCTTCTTTCTTGCCGTGGCGCGGCTATTTTGACATCATTCACAAAGTGGATGTCATGGTCTTCTACGACGACGCGCAATACGACCGTCGCTCTTGGCGGAACCGCAACCGCATCAAAACCCATAGCGGTTCCCAATGGCTGACCGTCCCGGTTTGTACAAAGGGCAACTACACACAGCCGATCAACGCAATCCTCATCGATAACACTTCGCGTTGGCGCGAGAAGCACTTGAGGGCGATCCACCATAACTATCGCCGAGCAACATACTTCAAGACGTACTTTTCGTTGCTGGAGCACGCTTACGAGGACGCCTGGTCGGCGATTTCCAACCTGGACATTCATCTGACCAAACTGATAGCACAGGAACTCAATATCGAGGCCGAGTGGGTGCTGGCGTCAGAGTTGACCCTTCAGTCCCGACGCACCGACCGGTTGGTGCAATTCTGTGAAGTCCTTCAGGCCGACCACTACCTGTCGGGCCCGACAGCCCGCAGCTACATCGAACCGGAGAAGTTCGCGAGGGCGGGGATTACGCTCGAGTACCAAGTATATGATTACCCGCCCTACAAACAGCTTCATGGAGCGTTCGATCCTCACGTATCGGCAATAGACTTGCTATTCAACTGTGGCCCTGATAGTTCGTGGTACATCTGGGGATGGCGCGATGGCTAAGCTCGCAATCGACGGCGGGGTCCCAGTCCGCGATGACTTCCTGGTCTTCGGATCGCCCTGTCTCGGTCATGAGGAGATTGAAGAGGTCGTCGCCACATTGCGCTCGGGGTGGATCGGCACGGGGCCCAAGGCGGCCCGCTTCGAAAACGCATTCGCAGATTACGTGGGGGCGTCTCACGCGGTGGCCGTCAATTCCTGCACGGCCGCGCTGCACCTCTCCCTCTTGGTGTCGGATGTGGGGCCGGGGGATGAGGTGATCACCAGCCCGTTGACCTTCGCCGCTACAGCAAACAGCATCGTTCACTGCGGTGCCAGGCCGGTCTTCGTCGACGTCGAACCCGATACCTGGTGTATCGACCCTCAGCAGATCCCGGCCGCGCTCACGCCCAGAACCAAGGCCTTGATCCCGGTCCACTTCGGCGGTCTGCCCGCCGATTTGCAACAGCTCGGCTCCGTGTCCGGCGAAATCCCCATCATTGAAGATGCGGCCCATGCGATCGGCAGCGTCCACCAAGGCCGACGGATCGGATCCCACGGGAATCTCACGTGCTTCAGCTTCTACGCCAACAAGAATCTCACCACGGCGGAAGGAGGCATGATCACGTTCTCTGACCCGGACCTCCTGAATCGCCTCAGGACCCTCCGACTGCACGGATTGGATCGAGACGCCTGGCAGCGATACCAGAAGCAGGGTAAACTGCACAATCGACTCGTCCGCCCGGGTTACAAGTACAACATGACCGACATTCAGGCCTCATTGGGCATTCATCAACTGGCGCGCGTAGAGGACTTCCTGAGGCGCCGTGAAACCATCGCGAAGACGTATGACGCCGCCTTCAGCGACCTCTCCGGCCTATCGCGCCAGAACGGCCAGTCAATACAACGCGCGAACGTCACGGCCTTCATTTGTATGCGATGACAATCGATCCTGTGCAGTTC
>JBHHUV010000496.1:0-1721 GCA_046754005.1 Phycisphaerae bacterium
CGTGCGCCGAAGACTTGGCCGTCGCTGGAACTGCGGCTTCAAGGATGGGAATCGGATCCGATGACAACCCTCTGACGAGATCGGGGTCCGGGCCCAACCGTGGCACGAAAGGTGTGCGCGGCATGACGGCCAATGTCTTGATAGTGCGAGCTTCCTTCACGAAGATACGTGGGATAGTCGCCGCGTCCGGGCAGTAGAAGAACTGGCCGTGTGTGCGGTCGGCGATATGTTGCAGCATCAGGCGGTTGCTGTCCGGGCCGACGGCAATGCTTGTCAAATGGACATCCGCATTTCTGATCACACTACACAATAGATCAGATGGATTCTCAGATGACACGCCATCGGTCAAAAGGATCATATGCTTCGCGATTGATGAGCGATTCAATATATCGATTGAGGATTGGATCCCCGGCACAATGTTCGTCCCGCCGCCAACTGGTAAATGTGTTACTACTTGTCGTATAAGCTTTCGTTGGGACACAGGGACTGAGTTGAGGATGATATGGGCATTCATGTCGAAAGCAACAATCGATACAATTGCAGTTTTAGGCAATTCGGCTTGGCTGAGGAGCACTGCTTCTTTCATCATTTCTAGTTTGGAAACGGGCCTTCCGGTGAGATCGACCCCAAGTTGTTCTGTCATGCTTCCAGATATGTCGAGCACATAGCAGACATGGACGGGCCTGATTGACTGTACGACTCTCGCGACTTCAGGTGCGAAATCGATCGGCAGCAGCGCTTCCAATTCGGATTCTTTCCACTCTTTGGTACTTACGTGTGTGCCACCGAGAAAAATCAGGCCCCCGCCATTAGACAGGTAATGCTTTAGTTTGTTCATGAGTTTCGGCGATAGCCGTGGAGCCGGCAGATCACTCATCAGAATCGCGTCGTACTGACCGAGAGAATCGAACCGATCCGGAAACGCCGAGAGAGTTGTAATCCTACAAGTAAACTGAAGGCGCTCAAGAATCCGTTTTAGGGGGGCGAGATCCAAGGGTTCGGAGTCGCAGAGGAGCAGCTCCGGAGGTCCATCCACGTGAAACCACAGGTCAGCTTGTCCATCCGGCGAGTTGGATCCTTTCTTCAATCGCAAGAGCACCTTCCATCGATGGATCCCCTTGCGCTTGGGCATGATCGGCAATGCAACGACTCTCTCGGACACAATCTCTGCTTCAACACTGCTGACTACAATCCCCGCCTCATCGACAATCGCCAAGTGAACCGAAGTCACCTGATCGGCTTGAAGACGAACCAGCGCGTGACTCGTGTAGGCGACCCTTGATGTCGACGGGGGAACTACTCCGATGATACTGGGAGGCGAGATCCGGTGTTTTCCCATTGACACCGCGTGGACTTGGCCATCCATTCCCAAAATACGAGTAGCGGCGGACAGGGCATTGCCTCGCGTCTCGTGCCCGTCCGTAAATAAAAGGATGTGCCTGTTTCCGTCGCCGGAGAACTGTGTGCCTGCGAAATCCAGAGCGGTTTCAATATTTGTAGCGCTTAGCTCGGCATCAACAGGTTGCCCTCGCAATCGAGGGATGCCCGCGAATTCAACTTCGGTTACGGCAGCCTCCTCTGACAGAAAATCAGTATACGATGACACGCGTCGAAGCTTGACGTTCTCTCTCTGATTGATGCTCATGCTCATGTCGTTCAGGAACACAACATCCGGCCTAAAAAGTGTGGATTTCTTTGTGATCCATACTGGTCGTGCAATC
>JBHHUV010000497.1:0-1720 GCA_046754005.1 Phycisphaerae bacterium
GAGCAGCGTCACCCCATGGCGTCGTATCGATCGTTGCCCTCGACGCGCCTTCATGACCCACCCCTCGTGCGATTCCCGCCGGCGCCCGGCGCCGCCCCACCGCCGGCCTGCCCCGCCGAATTCTGAAGCGAACCCAGATCACCGGATTCGACCGCATCAATAATCTGATCGATTTGACCCTGCGACAAATTCGCGCCGAATGCCTGAATCAGAGTCGGCAGCAGTTCGATCAGCGAATCCAGATCGAGCTGCGCCATCAGCGTCCGAGGATCGAAGTTGGTCGGATCGAGGAACTGGGTTCCACCCGGAATCGAGTCGGTCAATTCTTGGATCTGATCCTCGTCTAGTCCGAAGTCGCGCTCAAAATCAAGCCCGCGCGGTTCCGGTCTAAAGATCCGCGTGGACATGACAAAACGGCGCTCATCCTCATCGCCGTCGGGATCGCCCATGTAGATATTGATGTCGATCTCATTGAGCCCTTCGATCGTATCCGATGGATTAACCTCCACCCGCCAGGACATGCCGGGGATCGATTCATCACCAAATACCCCCGACTTCTCCTGTTCGTCCATTTCCAGGATGGCGGTGTCGATTTCCACGATCAGCCGCTCGGTCATGAGCATGCCGCGGGTCATTTGCTCGGCAAGTTCGACGGTGTGCTGCCCATTGCTGAAAACCAGCCCGATAACCCCCATCGCGACGAGCAGAATACCCAGCGAAACTACAACCTCCAGAAGCACAATACCCGAACGTCTGAAACTTCCTCTCGGATCAGAACAGCGCGCAAGAGTCGCCCCGGACACAACATGACTCGTGTTGGACTGTCTCAATTTGCACACAACTCACGCCAATCATGGAATCCGGGCGCACGAATACCCGCTTCTCGTACCTCTTGTACCCGGAACAGTGGCAATCGTCGCAATCGTGCCGATGAATTCAGGCCGATTTTGCATTCACGAAGATAGATCCGTAAGAGTTGCTAAAATATACACTTAGGGTCATTTTCAGAATGGTTTGTGGGACCGGTTCCCAATCGGTCCGAATGGCTGGTTGCGAGACTGCTTCGCTCCACCCGCTATGCGCATGGAACCGGACCATCGGCGTTCCGTTGATCTCATCTTCCATTCATCTGAACGGAACAACAACGCCCCACGCTCGATCAACCGCCACCCTGCCCGATTGACCGACGGATATTCTCCCTTTCCTCCTCAGTCAGATTGGATTCCTGCAGTTTGCGCTCCAAATCATCGACCGCATTGTCGCCGTCGCCATGCGGATTGTTCGCACCTCGGTTTCCGCCACGACCATTGCCCCCCCTGCCGTTCGAGGCTCCCCTATCGCCCGGCCGAACGCCGCTCCCGCGTCCGTCGGCGCCGCGCCGTCCACCCGGATTTCTGCCCTGACCGCTTCCGCCATCGCGAATCGCCGGGCCTTGTCCACCGGGGCCGGCTCGATTGCCGATGCGCCCCTGACCCCGGCCCCGATCGGAACCGGCCGAGTTGCCCGCGTCGCCGAGTCCTTCTCCCAGACCGCCGGGTGCATCTCCCAAACCGTCACCCAAATGGTCCCCGGTACCCGCCGCCGTTTCGTCTCCACCAATTTCGTACGACAGATTGTCAATATCCAGATCGTCGGGCCGCTCCAGCTTTTCACGCTGAACGTAAAACTCTTCGTCCGCCAGTTGTTCCTCGGTAACCTTTTCGCGAACCTTCGCCCGACC
>JBHHUV010000498.1:0-1716 GCA_046754005.1 Phycisphaerae bacterium
CGTTGCCTGGGCCGTCTCGATCATTCCGCCCATGCCGACGATGGCGTACTCGGCATCCTCCAGGCGATAGGGGTCTGCCGGCAGATACCGTCGCCCGGTCAGTTGGTAGAATTCGTCCATAGCGGCCTGAACCGCGCCCAGGACATCGTCATAGTAGAAGCGCTGAGCGATCTTGCCCTTCATGTAGCTGTCCTGGTTCTGCACGACCCCGCTCATGATCGGCACATAGGGGTTCATCAGGTTGACCAGCTTTTCCGTGGGGTCACCGATGTACTCGCGCATCATCTTCGGTTCGGGCAACAGGACGTTTTCGACGGTGTGGGTGGTGAGAAACCCGTCCTGCACGTTGAGGAAAGGGGTGCGAGAGTCTTCGGCGGCCCGCCGCGCGATCAGGGCCAGGTCACCTGATTCCTGGGCATTTCGACCGAACAAGATGCCCCATCCACAATCGGCCACGCCCATCACATCGTCATGCCCGGCATGCACGTTGAGCGAATGGGACGTCATCGCACGTGCACCGATCTGGAAGACGGCCGGCAGGCGCTTGCCGGCGATGGCATACAGAACTTCTTTCATCAGGATCAGTCCCTGCCCCGATGTGAAGTTGGAGACCCGTCCACCGGCCAGGGCATAGCCTTCGCAGGTTGATGCCGAGCTGTGCTCCGATTCGAGCTCCAAGAAGCCCAGTTGCTCCCCCCAGAGGTTCTTCTAGCCCTTTGCCGCCTCCACGTGATAACCAACGCCCATGTTGGTTGATGACGTGATGGGATAGGCGCAGGCCCCCGTCGTGACATGCGAATCGACCCACACAACGGTGGATGAACCGTCCGCCGTCGTCGGGATTCCCGGATACGGAAACTTTCCCTTTTTTCCATTCCCTTTCATAGTAACTACTCCTTCCTCCCGATACAATCCGTTGTCAAAAGGTAGGGGGACCACCTCGGTTCCGCCCTACGTCACTGGGGGTTCGTCCCAGGGTGGCTAAGTGCCTATCCGGAAACCGGTTCCAAGGCCCGTTCACGGGCCAATTTCCACACCCGGTGACCGGTGCGCGACCGGTTTTCGGATAGGCTCCAAGCACGCACGGTGCGCGAACGTTTGTGACTACTGGGAGAACCGTGCTGCCATTGCGGAAAAGTCATACGCCGGGTCTTGCGTCTGCTCGATCAGCCGGTTAGCGTTGTCGGTGAATGTGGGCCGATCCTCCTCGTAGAACACGCCAAGGTAAAGCTTCTCGGTATCCAGGGCCAGTTGAATAGCTGCCGCCTGGTCCGCGGTATCGTGGTCTTCGGGAACCTCTATGGCAAGCTCCTTGAAGTGCGCGTACAGATCGTTGAAGCTCACGCATGGGCTGATAACCTGGATAAGCGAGAATCCCTTGTGTTCCGTGCCTCGCTTGATCAACTCGGTCAGTTGCTTGGGTTTGGACGAAAAGCCACGCGCCACGAAGGTGGCCCCGTAGCTGAGCACCATGAGCAGTGGGTTCAGCGGTTTGTCGTAAACGCCATACGGGGACGCTTTCTTCTTCATGCCGATCGCACTGGTCGGGGATGGCTGCCCCTTGGTGAGGCCATAGATCTCGTTGTCCATGACGATATAGGTTAGGTCTATGTTTCGACGGGCGACGTGGGGCAGATGGCCGCCCCCGATGCTGAAACCATCGCCGTCACCGCCGACCGCAAACACGCGGAGGTCCGGACGGGAGATCTTTATTCC
>JBHHUV010000499.1:0-1716 GCA_046754005.1 Phycisphaerae bacterium
ACGGCCTGACCGACGGCATGGACATCCAGACCTATCTGGATGCCATGATGGGCTTCTAGTAGGGTCCGCACGGCGGACCACACGAGTGCTGCCGATAATCCCGGCAATCGCCTCGGCAGTTCGGATTAAAGACAAGGATATTCTTTGAACGGATCCAACCCGGCTGGACCTTGAATCGAATCGAAGATCGGTTGATTCAAGTGGGGCCGGTCCCAATAACATGATCCGTGAATCCATCCCAGCGGGTTTCCAGGGATTGTCCGTCGCGCTGGACCGTCCGGCTCACCGATGGACCTTGTGAATCCTGCTCGGGATGGGTTCCGGATCGAACCGCGGGCGATCAGCCGAAAACGGACCAGCATCCCGATGAAAACCGTTCCCTTTATTCAAGCATTCTCGGAACGCTTCGAAATAAGGTCCGGGAATCCAACGTGCCAGACCCGCTGAATCTGACGAGGATTCGGAGTCCGTGGAAGATGAACGTCGGGGCGGCCGAGAATACTGCGAATGCCGATTCCGACGATTGCCTACACCGCGTTACATGAATAAAGTGATGCAGATACTTCTAACAAGCTCGATGGTTCGGTTCTCGGCGATCAGACTCGATTGATGGCAACGCCGCCGTTCTGGATAGCAGTGGCGGTCTCGGACGCCTCGGACAATCGAGGATGGGCCGCAGCATCACACCAGGGTCGGTCATATGATCAGTGAATTGTCTTTTTCCCTTATTGAGAATTCCGCGCCCTTGAACAACAAGTCCGCGGAGCCTGAAGCGCGTGTGTTGTCCGCGAATCCCACCGGGGTCAACGCCCCGCGCGGGCCATCCGCCTCGGCAGAACCCGTTCGCGCCCGGGTACGCCGCTCATCGCGTTGGGCCGCCTCCTTGCCCCTCATCCTGCTGTTGGCTTCCTGCACACAGCCACAGGACCCACTCGATGTTCGGCAGACTGATTCCGGCACCCTCAAGGCGACCGAAACAATCGGACCCCCCGCGCCCCGGCCCTCGCCGGAGGTTGAAGAACCCTATCGAAATGTCCAGCACATCGAGGATATGGGCATCGCCGTCACCTATTCGATCACGCCCCTGAAGGGCAACCCCAAGCCGGACACGATTTATGCCGGCGATGACGTCGAGGTTCGTTTTGAAATCACGGACGCGACGACCGGCGCACCCCTTTCCAACCTGAACCCCGGCGCATGGATTCACGGCCGAGGCCATTCCATGGCCGAATCCTGCAAGGAAAAGATCGAATCATTTCTCAATGCCAGCCTGAGCACGCGCGCGGAACATGACCTGAACGTCTTCTATGTGCTCGCCCTCAACGAGGAGCCCAGCATCACCGTGGTCGACCCGGTCTTTGGCTACGGCGGCACCCAGCTCCTGGCCATGATCCGGCTGCCCGGCAAGGGCGAGGACTGGCTGCTCAACGAAGATCAGACGCGGCTCTATGTCACCATGCCGCTCATCAATCAGGTCGCCGTGATCGATACCGCCAATTGGGAAATCATTCACCGCGTGAATGTCGGCGTTCAGCCCACGCGCATCCGCATTCAGCCGGACGGCAAGTACCTCTGGGTCAGTTGCATCGAGAGAACGGCGGAGGGGATTCAGGGCGTCGTCTCCGTGATCGACACCGACACCTATGAGGCCCCCGCCAACTTGAAGATCGGCCGAGGGCATCATGAAATCGCGTTCTCCGAGGATTCCGCCCTTGC
>JBHHUV010000500.1:0-1697 GCA_046754005.1 Phycisphaerae bacterium
CCACTAGACGCCATAGGCTACCGCTGTCGCGGAACCGTCTACTTTAAAAAGAAGCCTCCTCACCAGAATCTGTGGGTGAATTCTGGTTCGGGTAGGGCTCCGAGGTTGTGATATAGCGAGGTTTCTATGGCTTCATAGGTGCGGAAGCCGTACGATTTTCTGGTAGTCAGTTTTACCTTGTTGTTCAGGCCCTCGACAATTCCCGCCGAAATGGCGCCTTTGGCTTTGAACCAGTTGAGAATCAGCTCGCGGTGATCGCGCAGGCTTCGGGCGACGTCCTTCATTGGCTTGAGTTTCGAACGCATCGTACGCGTACACCACTGATCGAGGAATTTGGCCGCCCAACCGGCGCTCGTGTATTCCCAGAACCACTGAAAGTCCTCCTTGAGAAGATACGCTCGAACACTGCGAAGGTTGTACTTCAGCAGCTCCGAAAGCTTCACTGTCTGCTTGTCGGTCATGTTCTCCGGTCGCTTCAACAGACACCATCGGGAGTGCTTGAGGATCTCCTCGTAGCCGTCCGCCTCCAGTTGTCTGGCCTCACCGGCGCGGACTTTGTCGATCGCCTTGTTCATCTTCTGCATGATGTGAAATCGGTCGAGCACATGAATCGCCTGGGACGCCTTCTTGGCGATCACCTTTAGGTACGCTTGCCACATGTCGCTGCAAACGAATTTCAGCTGGCGTGAACGCTCTTTGCCCAGCATCCGGAAGAATCGCAAAAACGTCTTCGCCGTCCGCGCCCGACCGATCCACAGAAGTCGCTTACAGCCGTGGTCGATCTGGTAGACGAGCGTCAGGTACTTGTGACCTTTTTGCCACTGCACTTCGTCGACCCCAATCGACTCGATTCCCTCCAGGTCCCGGTGTTCCAACCCCCATGAAACCGCGTGTTTTACCGACCGGAACACGTTTTGCCACGTCGTGCCGAAGGCCTCTGCCACCCCTTTCCACGAAAGCCGTTTTGCCCACCCTGCCAAGAACCAACGGTACGTCGTCGTCAGGGCATTCTTGCCGTCTCCCCAGGGGATGCGTTCGACCTTTACGCCGCACGTCCGGCAATTCACTCGCCGCATCGTGTACACGAAGTACACCGCTATCCCCCACAGCGGCACGAACTCGAATCGCCGTTCCGCCTGATGATCGTAGCACGATCCCGGCCGGCCGCACTTCGAGCAAATCGGCTGGCTGTTGGCTCGCGGCTTGATCGGTAACTCGATGGCAGTCTTCGATTTGCGGTCGACCCACCGTGCGGCTCCGTAGACAAAGGACTTGTGCCGATGGACGGTATTGAGGATAGTCTTTAGTTGCATCCTGCGGTGACTCCGGGAAGACGAGTTCGTTCAAACCCATCTTTACGGAAAGTGCCGCAGGATGCACTACTTCCAGGCCCACTTTTCGTCTGCTACACTCAGGATGCCTGGCCGGAGGATAGGGCTCTGCTGGGGAGCAACCTGAGCGCCGAGCCAGGTCCAGAAGCGAAGTTGGGCGGCATCGCGCCGCCCGGCTTCCATCTCCTGCAACTTCGCTTGTGGCTTCATGCGCAAAACCCCGGGGGGTTTGGGGGGCTGGCCCCCCATTCCAGAAATCACTGCCTTTAGTCCTCATTCCCTCCCATTTCGCCCACAGATTCTGGCGAAGACCCTTCGATTCTGGATCTCGCCGCTGGCAAGCGATTGGTTCCAGATAGTAGTGTC
>JBHHUV010000501.1:0-1694 GCA_046754005.1 Phycisphaerae bacterium
GCTACGACGTGCGGGATGTAACGCTCGACTCGCTGCGGTCGCAGATCGGCATTGTGCTGCAAGACACGTTTCTGTTCTCGACGACGATTCGCGACAACATCACCTATGGCCGGCAGACTGCCACGGACGACGAAGTAATCGCCGCCGCTAAAGTTGCGCGAGCTCACGACTTCATTACCGCACTGCCGGATGGGTACGACACCATTATCGGCGAGCGAGGCGTCACCCTGAGCGGCGGCCAGCGACAGCGCATCGCCATTGCCCGCGCTTTGCTGATGGACCCGCGCATCCTGATCTTGGACGATTCCACGACCTGGTATGTCGCGCCGCCACGCCGCAAAGACCCGCAGAATAAACCGCGACAACTGGGCGGACTTTATCCGCAATTGGCCGCCCTGGGATTCGGCAAAGCATGTTCGCCCGGTTTGCAATACGCGGTGGCCCGGATCGTGGCCTTAAGTGCTTCGATCCAGGTCGCCCAACAGGAATTGAAGCGGCAGGGGTTGAAGCTCGACTACAAAACCGTACGTCGCATCGCCGAGCAACTGGGGACGCAGTTGTTGGCGCTTCGTCAGCGGGAGTTGTTGTCCTGGCGAGCGGGCTGGTTGCCGGCCGGGCGTGAATTCGCCGGGTGTCGTGTGTCGGTGCAAATCGACGGCGGGAGGATCCGCATGCGACACAACAAGAAAGAACCGGGGAAGCAAAAAAAGGGCCAGCGTACGAAGTTTAAAACCCCTTGGCGGGAACCCAAGCTGCTGACAATCTTCGCCTTCGACGAGAAGGGCAAGATGGTTCGCAAACACCGCCAACCGCTGATCGATGGCACGTTGTTGGGTCCGGATCACCTGGCGGAGTTGGTGGCTTATCACTTGCACCGGCTGGGCGTGGCGGAAGCGGAAGTGGTGGTGTTCGCGGCCGACGGGGCACCTTGGATCTGGGACCGGATCAACTGGATCGTTCGCCGTGCGGGACTCGATCCGGAGAAGGTCGTGGAAGTGCTGGATTTTTGCCATGCGTCGCACCATATCAGCGTGGCGTTAAAGGCACTGGGTTTGAAGGGAAAGGCTCGCAAGAAGCGTTATCGGGAATTGCGGGGATGGTTAAAAGAGGGCCGGCATGCCGAGATCGTGTCGGAACTTCGTCGGTTGGCTGAAGAGAAAGAAAACAAGCCTGCCAAGACCGAGCCTGTCAAGACCGAGCCTGCCAAGACCGAGCCTGCCAAGAAGCAAGGCAAAGTCTGGACGGAGATTCGTTACTTGGAGAAACATGGTTCGGCGGGCCGCTTGGATTACGCGAGTTTCCGGCAGCGTGGTCTTCCTTTGGGAAGTGGCGCGATTGAGAGTACGATTCGCCGCGTGATCAACCTGCGTCTGAAGAGCAATGCGACGTTCTGGTTGGAAGAAAATGCCGAAGCGATGTTTGTTTTGCGTGGGTTATTGCTAAGTGATCGCTGGGATGAGACGTTGACTCGTGTCCGTGCAGCGATGGCAACGGATCGCAGTCTTGAGTGGCACTGGGAGGCAGCGGAGATTCCCAAAGATTTGAACGCGCTGGTCAATGTCGCACCGCCAATCGCGCAACCCGATACAACAAAGAACGTTACGGTGATCGTTGTATAAACACAATTTGGCATCACGCCCGGGGTGACTCATCCCGAACCGCGCCGACAACACTCGCAGGGTTGCTCCTGTCCA
>JBHHUV010000502.1:0-1688 GCA_046754005.1 Phycisphaerae bacterium
GGGATCGTCCATCTCTTCCAGATGAAAGACCCGTTCCACATCGGTGACCAGCATCCTGCACTTTAGGCAATCAGAGTGCGAGGTCAAGCAGTGCCTCGAAGAGCCTGTGGAATTTGCGATTGTTTGGGGTCGGAGGCAGAGCGGCGAGGAAATTTTTTTGCAGCATTTCGCGGGCAATCGAGCGACGACGGTCGGCGTGCGAGGGGCGACGGTCAGGGTTGTCCCAGCTGCGCGCTCGGCGGTCGGTTAACTCGGATTTGTCGGTGTCCCAGCAGCATAGCTCGACGAGCGTATAGAGCCATTGGTTCAAGTGCCAGCAGCCAATGTTCGACCACACGTTACGGACTTGTTGCTGTCCCGCACCCCAAACTTCCTTCACGTCATGGAAGTGTTCTTCGA
Organism: Phycisphaerae bacterium; assembly: GCA_046754005.1. Lineage (GTDB taxonomy): Bacteria > Planctomycetota > Phycisphaerae > UBA1845 > UTPLA1 > CAYXGR01. The sequence goes on from JBHHUV010000502.1 coordinate 400, forward strand.
TCGCCCAGCGTGCGGCAACCGCTTCCAAGATGTCGCGTACTTCCGCCGATGTGTCCGTGCAGAAGTAAGGCGCCCAACCGCCGTCCTCAAAGCGAACAATCACGACGCGGATCTGGCCGCTGATCAACCGGGAAGTCGCCAGAAACGTCTTGTACCGGCACGTTACCTCGACACCGCGGCGATGATAGGTGATCGTCTGCCAGCCCTGGCGATGCCCGGCCCGCTTGGCCAAACTGATTTTGTTGTGCCCGTAGATGCGGTTGCCGTGAGAACCCTCGGGAGGCAAGTCAAACAAACAGGCGTCCTTGCGCAAGCGGCTGACGACCACGATGCCCATTTCCAGAACCGGCAGCAGAAACGGTCGCGCCGCATAGGCACCGTCGACGGCCAGCCACACCTTCGCCTTGACACCCAGCGCGCGGATCGACTTCATGAACCAAGTCAACAGTTCCACGCCCAGTTGATGTTTGGTGCGAAATTCCCAGCTGCCATATTTTTCCGCCAGCTTCGGCACGTCGACCTCGCGGACGTACAGCATCGAACGCAGCGGCATTGCCATCACGCCCCACAGCGGATGTGTCGTCAGCCAGGCCAAGGCGACCCAGTTGTGTCCGTAGAGCCACTCGCCGCCGGCCGGTCCGGGAGTTGGGTTGTGATGGACGCCGGCGCCTTCCACGTGCCGTCCATAACGTGCAGTGGGCGAATCATCCATCGCCAACAGGATTCGATCGCCGAGCCCCGGAACAAACTTCTGCACGACCAGCCCCAGTAGTGCCGTGGCCAACTTCCCTGAAGTCCGCCCCACACTGATCAGGCAATCGTAGAACCGGTCCCAATCATCTTTCACGCCTGCCGCGACGAACCAGGCACTGGCGGTGCGTCGATCGTCCGCCAGGAACATTCCAGCTATCACGATCGCCAAGCGAAAGGCGATTCTCCGGTCCATGACCGCCTGTAACACCGAGACCACCTTCTGCATCGCGCCAGTCAACGGCGCTTTGGCCTTGGTTGTCTTCTTGCGATTGGGATTCGGCTGCTCGAGTCGCTCGCGTCTGTCGTGCTGCGACTTCTTTTGTTTTTTGTGTTTGGGTTGCGGACGCTTCTGGGATGGTTTACGTTTAGCCATCCGTGGCTCTCCTGATGTGGTGTTTCCTTTGCAGAAAACAGAAGCATCGGGAGAGTCGCATTTCAAAGCAATATCAATTCCCACTCAGCGACGCACAAATCACCTAAAGTGCAGCTGTTCAGTTAGGGTTCCACAAACATGGCCGACGGAAAAAGCACGGAAC
>JBHHUV010000503.1:0-1686 GCA_046754005.1 Phycisphaerae bacterium
GGGAAATGCGAAGCCGGAGCTGAAAAAGTTTTCGACGACCGTGAACTCAATAAACGGATAATCCCCCAGAAGCGGCTGATAGAGCGTCATATACGATTCGATTGCGTCGAGCAGGCCCATGGCAAACCGGGTGTGCTTCTCGCTGAGGTGGACACTGACGAGCACCTTGCCGACCTGCCGTTGATGAATGGCGTGGGGACCGCCGACGAGCGTCATACCGTCGAACGGGAAGGGCGACTTCCACGTCGTCGTCGCGCCGCGCTTCGCGCCGAGTTTCGCGCCCTGTCGATTCCCGCAGGCGACCAGCACCAGCCCCGGCACATTCGTCACGGTCAGTTCAAAGTCTGCCAGCGCGATCTCCCGCGTCCGATCGCCTTCGTCGTCATCGGCGGGAATCCGGGGGTACCAGTTGCCGCTCGGGGAGAGATAAACCCCCTCCGTGTCGATGTGGGCCCGCATCGCGAAGTTGTGAATCTCGCCCGGTTTCTCCCCGGCCTCGACATCCTGAAACAGCACGCCGCCGTAGTGAATGGACAAGTCAAACGCGCCGACCGGCGGCTCGGGCAGCATCAGTTCGAACAGGGCGGGCTGTGGATGATCGCCGCCGCGAAGGGAGGCCGACGTTGTATCGGAGGGTTTGGAATCCTCGTGGATGCGCCGGAAGGGAACCGGTTCGTCGTGCATAGTGACGGCGTCGATCCCCAGTTCGGGATTCAATAGCAGCCGCAGCCTGCGTGTTGGTTTGAGTGATGGCCGCCCATTGGGCCGGATCGTCAGATTCGCCGTGGCCTCGAGGCGATGCAGCTTGGGATCCATTGCGACGGTCAGGATGCATCGATTGATTGCAAAGGGTTCGGGCGTTTTTTTTGCGATAGGGGTTCGGTCGCTGCCTTGAGAGAATCGCCCCGTGTCATTGGCACATCCGACCAGACAGACACCCAGACCCATCGAGAAGAAAAAGAGAAGAAATCGACCCACGAATCACACCTCAATCAGTAAAGGTTTACAGTTCACTGTTCTATCCCGGCGCGCCGGGATCGGTTTTCAAACGGTGAGAATTTGAGATTGAATATTTAAGACTTGAAATCTCTAATCTCAAATTATCCTTGAGCCCCTTCCGTCAAACTGGCATAGCCAGGCTTCAAGGGCGACCCATCGAAAGCATGAATCAATCCTATTCCAGCATGACGTCGTTGTTGATGTTTCTGTTGTTATTTTGACTTTTTGACTTTTTGATTTTTTGACGTTTCGACGTTTGAACGTTCGCTTTCCGCCGCGAGTTGATCGCGAAGCTGTTGGACCTCGGTCTCCAGTTTACGAAGCTGTTTGTGCATTTCGGGCAATCGATCCGTCAGGGCGAAAGAACGCATGGCGTCCTTGATCGGCGTCGCCGGCAGCCCCGCGACGCGCGTATTCGGCGGCACGTCGCGCATGATGCCGGACATGGCGCCCAATTCGGCGTAGTCCCCGATACTCAGATGCCCGGCCACGCCGACCTTGCCCGCCATCGTCACATGCCTGCCGACGTGGACCGAACCCGCGACGCCGACCTGCGCGACAAACATGCAGTTCTCGCCGACCCGCGTCCCGTGGCCGATGGCGATCAGGTTGCTGAACTTCGTGCCCGAGGCGATGACCGTCCGGCCGAGCGTGGCCCGGTCGATGGCGCAGTTGGCGCCGATCTCC
>JBHHUV010000504.1:0-1671 GCA_046754005.1 Phycisphaerae bacterium
CCCTGGGTCTCGGGATCCACGTGCTCGGGCAGCTCGACCTTGGCCTTGGGCGCGGGTAACTGTTTAGCGGCATCAGCCGGCTGAACCGGAGCATCTGTCGCGCGTTTTTCGAGAAAAATGGGATCGTGTCGGATCGTGTGGTTGATCCCGGGTTCCAATCTTTTTTCAGGCGTGATCTATAATGGTCATGGCGACCAATAACCAGGCTCTTCGCGAGCGTGTTGCCGAGCTTGAAAAGCTCGTTGAAGACCTTCGGAAGACGGTCGAAGAGCAGACCCGCATCATCGAAGAGTGGAAGCGGGGACACCGCTCGCGGTCGCGTCCAAACTCGCGGAAGAAGCGAAAATCGGGACAGAAGAAGAAGCCTGGGCGCAAGAAGGGGCACGAGGGTTCCCAGCGCGAAATCCCCGACAAGATCGACAAGGAGACGAAGCGCACCAAGGACGAGTGCGGCGACTGCCACGGCACGTTGGCGCCGACGGGGAATACCGAAGAGGTGGTCATCGAGAACGTGATTCCCGCGCGGGTCGAGGTCGAGCGAAATATCCTGTTCGAGTACCTGTGCGAAGGCTGCGGGCAGATTCACTGGAGCGAGCTGCCCCCCGAATACGGCGACAAGCCGCTGCCGGGGACCTCGAAGCTGGGTCCGGGGGTCCTCGCGATGGCCCTCAACCTCCGTTACGATATGGGGCTGAGCTTCCACAAGATCGCCAAGTACTTCGGCAAACACGTCGGCCTGAAGATCACGGCCAGTGGCGTCTACCAGCTGCTCGAGAGGGCCGCCCGGCGCACCAAGACCGTCTCCGAGGAGATCCTGGAGCGGGCGCTGATGGACGCCTGGCTCAACATGGACGAGACCACCTGGTGGCAGGACGGCGAGAAACTCTGGGCCTGGCTTATGGCCAACCTGGGCCTGTCCTACTTCCACTTCGACAAGAGCCGCGGCCACAAGGTCATCGAGGAGCTTTTGTGCGAGCTGGACGAAGACGGAAACGTCGTCGCGCCTTACGAGGGCACCGTCGTCTCGGATTTCATGGGCGCGTACCGGACCTGTGAGTGGATGGTCCACCAATTCTGCTGGGTCCACTTGCTCCGCGATGCCGACAAGGCCCTGGAGATGTCGCCGGACGAACGGATCGAGAAATTCGCCGACACCCTCCACCGAATTTACGCTGACGCCCTCGTCGCACAGTCGGCCGGAGACAAATCGAAGCAGCGCGGAATCCGCGTTCGACTCGGCCGCATCATCGCCGACGCCGAAATCGGCGGTCACCCCGACGTGGCCCGGCTCCAGGCCCGATGCGTGAAGGAATTCCACGGCCTCTTGCACTTCATGAGCGATCCCGACATCCCGGCCCACAACAACGGCGGCGAATTGGCCGCCCGAGCCCTGGTGGTTATGCGAAAGGTCATCGGCGGCACCCGATCCGAACGCGGAACCGAAGTCCACGCCCATTTCATGTCCACATCCCAGACAGCCAACAAGCAGGGGATCGATCACGGCGATTTCATCATCGAAGCCCTCGCCGCGCAGCATTCCGGCAAGCCGCCCCCCAGCATTTTCGGGTCGTAGCGTTTCTGTCGGGTGTGCTATCATTGCGCTAAACTGTTACGTCGGACCAGGAAGCCGCGCACATTGGTTTGGTTCGTCATCGAATCAACTGGGGACAA
>JBHHUV010000505.1:0-1664 GCA_046754005.1 Phycisphaerae bacterium
GTTGTCGCTGTTCAGTATGGGCCCCTCCTCGTGATAAGCCCCGACGACCACGTCGTCGCAGCCGTCGCCGTTGATGTCACCCGCGCTGGATACGGAGTTGCCGAACATCCCTATACTGGTGGCCCCCTCGCGTTCCCACAGGAGATCTCCAGTCGCTCCGGAGTAGACGTAGACCTTCCCCGAACCCCAAACCTCCCCAATATAATAGGTTCATCCGGTATTTTCGGGATGGAATAGAAGGCAAGGGCACCCTGAGCTATCTTGAAGGTGGAACAACTGTCAGGATAGGAGGATGCCTTGCCAAACGAAGAGATTACCGCCCTGTTGGGCGAATGGGAAGGGTATCGGGTCGGTTTTGTTGAGCGGCACAAGGGCAAGAAGGACGGGTCGGCGTCGGAGGTCTGGATCGAGCTGATCCGACGGGACGATGTGCCGATGATCTGCTCCGGCTGTGGCCAGGGCTGCGAGCGCTATCACGACTGGGACGAACGCTGGATCCGGGATCTGCCCATTCTGGACGCGGAAACGCACCTGCTGATCCAACGATTCCGCGTGGCGTGTCCCGTTTGTGGTCCGAAGCTCGAGCACTTGCCATGGTTGGCGAAGTACGCGCGTGTCACGGGGCGTTTCGCCCGGAGCGTCGCGCGACTCTGCAAGGTTCTGCCGATCAAGCACGTGGCCAAGTTCTACGGTTTGGGTTGGGATACCGTGAAAGCGATCGACAAGGCTTGGCTCGAAGCCACGCTGGGCGAGCCGGACCTGACAGAGTTGGAACTCTTGGCGATGGATGAGTTTGCGATCAAGCGCGGCCACCGCTACGCGACGATCTTTGTCGAGCCGAACCGCAAAGAAGTGCTGTGGGTCTGCCGCGGCCGCAGCCGGGAGGACATCCGACCGTTTTTCGAGAAGCTCGGCGCCGAAGGTTGCCAGCGGATCGAGGCCGTGGCGATGGACATGAGTGCGTCGTACGAGGCCGAGGTCAAAGCCCAGTGTCCCAAGGCTGACATAGTGTACGACTTCTTCCACGTGGTGGCCAAGTATGGCCGGGAGGTGATTGACAAGGTACGGACAGCCGAAGCCAAGCGACAGACCAACCAACGAGAACGGCAGGTGATCAAAGGCTCGCGCTGGTTGCTGCTGCGAAACAGCGTGAACCTCAAACGCAAGGACCGGGTTCGGCTGCGGGAACTTCTGGCTGTCAACCGCCGATTGGCAACCGTGTACATGCTTAAGGATGATCTCAAGAGCCTGTGGGATTACCGCTATCCGCGGTATGCCATGGACTTCTTTCGCGAGTGGTATGCCCGTGCGATCCGCAGCCGGATCGCCCCCCTCAAGCGGTTTGCCCGACAACTACGCGACAAGATCGACGGCATCCTGGCTCACTGCAAGTACCCACTGCATACGAGCCTGCTTGAGGGCATGAACAACAAGATCAAAGTGATCAAACGAATGGCCTACGGCTACCGCGACGAGGACTACTTCTTCCTCAAGATCCGCGCCACGTTTCCCGGAATTCCCGGATGAACCACTAATGTCCATGCTAGGATGGCGATAGGGCGTGAATGTGGCGTAACGGCCTATTTCGCGGGGCGTTGATTGGGTTCGATTCCCCCCGCCCCCAATTACAGGCTTCGAGCTCGTCGTGTACCGACCCCGAAGGT
>JBHHUV010000506.1:0-1663 GCA_046754005.1 Phycisphaerae bacterium
AGGACTTTTGGGGTCAGAGCGCATTTAGTCATTAGTGAGCCTTTTTCCGGTCGCTGCACCGTCCAGCGAAGGGCGCGGCCAGCGGATTCGATCCTGCGGATGGCCGTCACGACCCCACCGTGCGACGCGTAGCCCAAAGCCTCGGTCACTCCGGTCGGGCGATAGCCGTACCGTCGCCGAGCCAGAAACGCCGCCACGGCGCGCGAGCCATCGTCGCTCCGTCACCGTTCGTTTCCCCGAGACGTCACATGGAACAGGGCACCCGAAAACTCGATTCACAGCGGCCTACCCATAACTTCACCACACCAGGCTCCGGCTCCACGGGCAGCCACTAATGACTAAATGCGCTCTGACCCCAAATGTTTGCTGACCCCAAATGTTTGGGATCGGGGTCAGGCAGTTGAAGGCGTACTGCGACAAGATGCCCTCTATGATGGATTCGAAGTCTTGAGCAATTCGAGAAACTCAGTCTTCCCGATTCCCCCTGCTCGCCATTGCAGCGCATTCCCTTGTGGGTCGGTCACTATCGTGACTGGCGGGCCGACGACGTTGTAGCGCGCCAACACCTCAGCGTAGTCAGGGTTATCCACGTCAATGGCCACGGGGATGAACTGCGCATTGACCATTGCCGCCACCTGTTCATCAGCCCACACCTGGCGTTTCATGATCCGGCAGGGAACACACCAGGTGCCGGTGAAGTAAAGGATGATCGGTTTTCCAGTGTCCGCTGCTTGTTGCTGGGCCGAAGTGTAGTTGTCAGCCCAGGTGATGCTGTTGGAGGGGACGTAGTAGCTGTACCAGGCGGCCACAAGTGAGACAGCGAGGAATGTCAGCCAGAAAAATCGCCAGAAATGGGATCTCTTCTTTCGGACCGGCGGTGATTCGGCGTTGTCGGACGATGGTGATGGGGATAGCACGTCGTTCAACTGACATTTCCTGTTTCAACTCTGCCCGGCTACACCGCCGAGTCTCACGGTCACCAGTATACCGCCTCCCCAAAATTAGCCAAGCCTCTCCGCAGCGGCAGCCGTCCGCTCGGGCGTCAAGGCGGAACGGGCAATTTCGATACGTTTCGATGCGTCGTAAGTCCTTTTGAATCCGTTTCGATACATGCGAACCGTGCGGAAAATGCGAGTGGACTGGAGAACCGCGTCACCGTAGGCACCTTCGTTGGCATCGAGCGGTCGATCCGATAGCCATACGCCTCGGTGAATGATCTCTGTCATGTACGTGCCCTCACCGTCCCGGAATCCGTTGATCAGGATCTCAGCGGAAGCATCGGTTCTGTGATAGAAGATCATGCTCTAACCTCTCTTGTCCTGTCGATCAGGCTACTTCCTGATCGTCTTGATTCAGCCCAAAGTCGATCTTGCTCGCTTCCTCGACCATCCGAGGATCGTCGATCTGGGCGTAGTATGTACTCATGGGAGTCGAAACGGGGACGTAGCTAGTATTGACGGGCGTCGTGTTCGGTATTGAATTTGGTCTATGCCACGAACAGGCCGAGTAGCTCCGGGTGGATGGGTGTACCACGTGTTGAATCGCGCGGTGGCCCGTCTTCCGCTGTTTCGCAAGGATGCGGACTATGAAGCCTTCGAGCGGGTGATGATCGAGGCGCAGGATCGCCACCCGACGCGGATTCTGGCGTGGTGTCTCATGCGGA
>JBHHUV010000507.1:0-1653 GCA_046754005.1 Phycisphaerae bacterium
AGGGAGGTCGTCGCGATCGATCCGCTGACCGTGAGGTTCGTTCAGAAGGAGCCCAGGGCCACATGGCGTTTCAGCCTGAACTTTGAACTGGTCCCCAAGCACCTGTTCGAAGTGAAGATGGAGGAAGATCCGACACTCAGGCGGGACGATTATTACAAGCAGCTTCATCGCCATCCGGTCGGTTCCGGCCCGTTCAAGTTTGTATCATGGGATGAGAAACAAATTATCCTCGAGCGATGGGACGACTATTCACACGAAGCGGACAAACCGAAAATCAAACGGCTCGTCATCCGTTGGATCGAGAAACCGGAAGACAAGTTGCATGCCTTTCTGGAGGGACGTCTCGATCTGTGCAAGCTGACCGAGGCCCAGTACCAGTCCGAGCTATTCACCGATTCGTTTCGGTCGGTCGGCCGCGAGGCGATGCGTCCTTCGATGCGCTACACCTATATCCTCTGGAACATCGCGAGGGAGGACAGCCCCTTTGCGGATGCCCGGGTTCGGAAGGCTATGACGTACGCGATCAACATCCGTCAGATCAAGGCCGAGGTCACGAACAATCTGGCCGCGGCCTGCTACGGACCGTGGCCGGTCGAGTCGCGATTCTTCAACCCTGAGTTCAGACGGCTGGCCTATGATCCGTACCGCGCGGACGAACTTCTGAACGACGCCGGCTGGCGGCTGGCGGAGGATGGCTGGCGATACCGGCTTGAACCGGGCGAGGTTCCGGACGAGAACGCCGAGCCGTTTCGGTTTTCACTGCTCGTCCATGCAGGTGATCCCAGCCTGATGCGCACGGCGGAGCTTGGTCGGAAACATCTGGCCAGGATCGGTGTGGATATGATCATCGACAGCGTGAACAAGGATGAATTCGTCGATCGAAAAAAAGATCGAGATTTCGACGGCCGCCTCGCGGGTATCACGCCCTCGTTCGATCCGGATCGGGATCGCGTCATGTTCGCAGGAGGCGCGACGCGGAACTACGGCGGCTACGCCAACGCAGAGGTGGATCGTCTGTTCGACAAGGGTGCTCGTCTGATGAATCCCGGCAAGCGGGCGAAATGCTACCAGGAAATCCACCGGCTGATCTACGAGGATCAACCGATGACGTTCCTCTATCACGCGCCGTCACTGTACGCGGTCAGCCATCGGCTGGAGGGGATCCAATTCTCCGCGCGCATGGGGCCGTATTTGTTTTATCCCGGTGTGCGAACCTGGTGGGTGCCGCGATGAGGTTGAGATATAGACATCCTCTGCGGTTGAGAGAATCTCCTCTCGATAGGCCGGCCGAATTGAACCCACGGTCAAGAGGTCAACCGTCCGGCCGAGGAGTGCGGAAAGTTCGTCCTGAATGGTGATAAAGTCCCACCCGATTCGGGCACCCGGGTCGAACTCGACGAGGACATCGATATTGCTGTCCGGGCCGAAATCGTCGCGTAAGACGGAGCCGAATAGCGCGAGACGGCGGATCTGATGCCGGCGGCAGAAGTCAGCAATCCGAGCACGGTCGATCTGTGGGCGTGAGGTTGACATGATCGCACGATCCTAAACCTGGAATATGGAAGCGGCAGCCTATCAGTCGAACGATCATGCGACTTTGATGTTATTCGGGATGACCAGTTCGATCTGGATCTCTTTGTGGCCGCAGACAAG
>JBHHUV010000508.1:0-1640 GCA_046754005.1 Phycisphaerae bacterium
GGGGTGATTCTGTATTTTGGGGTCTCATTGGGTGCATTATTCGTGGCGGTTCTAACGGCACCACATCCTAGTATTGCAGAAGAAGAATGGATTTTGGGGGACTGGATTGTGTTGGGGGTTGGTGGTGGGCTGACGATAGCCTTCCTTATCAGGGAGTTTTGGTTGCCGAAAAAGAAAATGCTTAGGGAGTCAGCACCTGAGGGAACGGGTGGAAGTAAGCACATCAAAAAGCTTCGGCCAGGAAAGAAAAGAGTTATACTCGAAAGTAGTGCCTAGAGGTAAGTTGAAAAGACGCGGCGTCTCGGGTTGAAATGGTTGTTCTCACAACACCCACAATCAACCACAAAGGAGAGACGCCACGATGACGAAGCGTAGCAAAACCGAGCAAGAAGAGCGAGGCGGCCAAGACGAGCTGACCGCATTGATTCGGATGGGAGCTCAGAAGCTGATTGCCCAGGCCTTGAAAGCGGAGGTGGCAGAATTGTTAGCCACCTATGCCGACCAGCAGGATGAGCAGGGTCACGCGCGGGTTGTCCTCAGTGGCCATCACCGGCCCCGAGAGCTTCAAACAGGGATCGGGCCGGTGACGGTGCAAGTCCCGAAGGTGCGCAGTCGAGAGGGGGAGCCCGTCACCTTTCGGTCGGCCCTGGTTCCGCCGTACGTCCGCAAGACGCGGAGTCTGGAGGCGGCGCTCCCCTGGCTGTATTTGAAGGGCATCTCGACCGGGGAGATGCAGGGGGCTCTGGAAGCGTTAGTCGGGCCCGAGGCGAAGGGCCTGTCCGCCAGTACCATCGCCCGGTTGAAGCAGGTGTGGCGGGCAGAGTACGACACCTGGCGGCAGCGACGGCTCGATGACGACCAGTGGGTCTATATTTGGGTGGATGGGATTTATAGTGGACTCCGAGCCGAGACTCAACGGCTCTGTGCCTTAGTGGTCATCGGCGTGAATAGTCAGGGGGAGAAGCAGCTCTTGGCGATCGAAGATGGGGTGCGTGAATCCACCCAAAGCTGGCGGGAAGTGCTGCTGCATCTCAACGCCCGAGGGATGAACGCCCCCGAGTTGGCCATTGGCGATGGCGCGATGGGTTTCTGGGCGGCGGTGGAGGCAATCTATCCGACCACGCGCCAGCAGCGGTGTTGGATACACAAGACCAACACTGGGCTGAATGCCTTGCCAAAGAGTGGGCAGCCGAAAGCGAAACAGGCGTTGCAGGAGATTTGGCGGGCCGAGACCAAAGTCGCCGCCGACCGTGCCTTCGATCTCTTTCTCAGCACCTATGAGGCCAAGTATCCGAAGGCCACCGCGTGTTTAGAGAAAGATCGGGAGGAGTTGCTGACATTCTATGCGTTTCCGGCTTCGCACTGGCAGAGCCTGCGCACGACGAATCCGATTGAATCGACCTTTGGCACGATTCGGCATCGGACCACGCGAACCAAGGGATGTCTGACCCGCGAGGGAATGTTACACATGCTGTTCAAGCTGGGACGGTGTGCCGAGAAAACCTGGCGACGGCTCCGGGGATTCAAGGAGTTGGAAAAAGTTCTCAAGGGCATTCATTTTACAGATGGCATCGAGGAAACCAGGTTTGATCCGGTCGCCGCGTAATCAATGGCCCAGACACTACATTTGACAATAGCTC
>JBHHUV010000509.1:0-1636 GCA_046754005.1 Phycisphaerae bacterium
ACTTCCGAAGAAAATACGGCACCCGGCAGTTCCTTTCGGGAGATCCCTTTTCACAAGAAACCGATCCAATCAAAACCCTCGTGATCAAAAGGGATCGATACTGGCTCTTTGTGGACGCCTTCACGCTCGACATCGCGCGCCGACTCGGCTGCTTCGCGCCTGAAGTCAAACACGCCGTCTTTTTTCTCAATGGAGAATCGCAGGGCGTCTACAGCCTGATGGAGCACGTCAGCAAGCGCCAATGGAAGGGCCACATCGGACACGCCCATTTTCTCTACTACCGGTACAAAAGCCACAACAAGAAAAAAACCATCAGGAAATACGAAGCGCTCAATGATTGGGCCAAGAATCGACGAATCAAGATGACCCGGGCCGAGGCCGATCGCCACATCAACCTCGACAACTACACCCGCCACATGCTTTCATTCATTTTCTGTGGCGACAGCGACTGGCGCCAGGGCGTCGCCGTCCTGGACGAAACCGACCCCCATCCCAAGTGGTATTGGATCAACTGGGACATGGATCACAGCTTCAAGGACTTCAAGAAAACGTCCAAGAGCGGAAAACGATGGGAGCAGCAAGCCATCGATCTGATCCTCAAAAAACGTGGGGACGTTCGCGCCACCATCTTCCGCCGCCTCCGAAATGAAAGTCCCGACTATTGCGCCTATTTCGCTCGAATAACCACCGATCTCCTGAATCACCGCATCGATCCGGAGTACCTGAACACACGGCTGGATCATTATCGACAACTCGGAGAAACCTTTGGCCGGGACAACAAGAAATCCATTGACAAGCTCCGGGAATATGTCAACAACCGCCCCGACTTTATCCGCAGGCAGATGAAGGCGCTCTTCAAGGCCGGAGATTACTTTCACTGTTCCGTAAGAGGGCCCCATGGCCTGAAGTTCAATATAGACGGCTATCCCGAGGATTACGACTACCGCGGCTGGTACTTTCAGGATCAGACGATCGAGGTCAGGATCGTCGGCCCCCGGGCCTCCGAATTGTCCCACTGGCGCGTCAACCGGCAACGGATCGACATGCACCCTCTCATCCACACCATCACGTCCAATACCACCATAGAGCCCGTCTTCAAAGAACCCATTTCATAGCTTCCTGATCCGTATCGTTGCCCCGCGCATCGGCACCGGCTATGGGAGACACGGCAACCGCCCATGCCTTCGATGCGATCGCAGGCTCCACCCATCGGCTGATCGCACGAGGATCGATCCCGGAGGATCGATCCTGAAAAACGTGCATCCGTTCGCGCGAATGAACGCCCCCCGACGATCCGGGCGCTACCCGCCCCGCTCTCGCACGTTATAATGCCTCGGATCATCGTCTTTACGACAGGCGTGCCGTATCCATCAATACACCGGGAATGCCCATGCTCCACATCCCCATCCTCCGACACGGCCGACCCTACGAAAGCGTCGAGACAATCGACATCATCCACCATGCCACCGGCGAACCCCTCGCCCGCGTATCTCTGGCCAACAGCGGCCTGATCGCCCGCGATATCCGCCGGATGAACCCCAACGCCCTCGAATCGTTCACCATGGCCGATCTGATCGACGCCACGAAAAGGGCCGGCGACATCTTTCTCCACGGAACCCTCCCCCTCGGCGGTATT
>JBHHUV010000510.1:0-1618 GCA_046754005.1 Phycisphaerae bacterium
AGGCGGTAACAATTTGGGAAGCGAACGGAATCTTGCATACGCAGTCCGTCCCCCACCCTTCGTGAGTGTTTGGACCGGAGACAAGGGTTACACCCGTTCGGGGACATAGGTAACACATTCTATCGTTTCCCTCTTTCGTCTGACACACCCCCGGCTTCCGGGCCGGAGTGAGCGGAGCGAACGGAGGCCTGGAAGCCGGGCGGCGATTCATCAGTGCCCACCTCGGTACCATTCGTCGGCTTCTCACCTCGCTTTGCCCGGCCCCATTGGCCCGTACGCTCATTGATCCAGCCAATTCGTTCGGTGCAGAAGTACACATCGAGCACACCATCGCACCACGTCGGTCGCAGCGCCACCGGATAGCCGCGGAATGCCTTACCAACGCGGTATTCCCGATTCTTCAGCGTGATCTGTCCACCATCATACACGCGTCGGATCGTATCTTCGGGGCCATACTCAATCGACGGCAACGCCTCGGGGAATGAGCGTGAGCTGGAGGCATATCGCGTAATCGGCGTGTTCAGCTCCAAGGCTTCGTGCGGCCGACGAACGTTGTAGATCACACGCCAGTCGTCGAAGGCGCTCTGGCATGCGGGGAGGTTCTCGAAGGACCGTCCGCGTAGCACCTCCGCTTTGAGTGTTCGATGAAAACGCTCTTCTTTGCCTTGGGTTTGTGGGTGATACGGCCGCCCGTGCGAAACGCTCACCCCCAACCGAAGCAACCACACCGTCAACGGTGTCCAGGGATGATCCGCATCGTTTCCCCACGGAGCACCATTGTCCATCAGCATCCGGCGTGGAAGACCGTAACGACGAAAAATACCCGTCAGTCGCTCGCGAACCGTACCCGTCCGTTCGTTGCCGCACGCCTCCAATCCCACGCAATAACGCGAATGATCGTCCAGCACCGTGAGGGGGTGGCATCGATCACGACCCATCGCAAAATGCCCCTTGAAGTCCATCTGCCACAGGTCGTTTGGATGCTCATGCTCGAAACGCATCCATGCCTTGTGCTGGCTTGACTCCGACTCATCGATCAGGCCGTGCCGATGCAGGATCGCCGTAATCGTGCTGGCCGACGGAACCTCTTCATGCCCGGCGTTGAGAAGAACCCGTCGAATCTTGCGACCGCCCCAAGCAGGGTGCTTGGTGCGGACGGACAGGACCGCAGCCTCCATCGCCTCGCACGTCTTTTCCGGAGACGCGTGCGGACGTCGAGAACGGTTGCACAGGGCAGCACGGCCTGCTGATTCGTACCGGCCGAACCACTTGTAACCCGTCTTCCGACTGATACCGAAACGCCGACATAACTCCGATACGTTCGACGATTCCAACTTCACCAGCTTCACAAATTCCTCACGCTCTGACACCGATGAACACTCCTTCCAAGGCATGCTGTTCCTCCTTTCAGGAAAACAGCTGCCAGCTTAAAGTGTTACCCATGTCTCCGAACACCTGTTACCCATGTGTCCGGTCTATACAGGGAGCACCCGAAGAATGGGGCACCCCGCCGCCGATTCTGTCACGCATCTTGCGGCACGAATGATCTCGCACGGTGGGGTGGCATGGGCAATCTTGATTCATTCGTAAAAAGTCGAAATCGCTCGAAAAACCGGCC
>JBHHUV010000511.1:0-1618 GCA_046754005.1 Phycisphaerae bacterium
ACCGTGAGTTCCGGGTGTCCGTAGAGAAGAATCCCACTCATGTATTGATTGAAGTTGATGGACCCGATACGCCCGTAATCGTAATTGCGGTTTATGAGGTCGATATCGAACCGCAAGATGCCCTTGATGCATCAATTGAAACATTCCAAGAGATGGGACTCCAGGTTCATCGGCGAACGGTCAATCGGACCATCGGGGGTGTTGATCGCCGGGGCGTATCCATGCGAGGAAAACTCGGCGGATTTCCCTGGAGGGTGGATACTTTCGCCTTCAAGAAGGCAGACAGAGTGATGAGCGTGATCTGTCAGTACAGCCAGGACGAATCCAAGCTGGCCGGGAAACAGTTTAAGACGATTCTCGAATCGCTGAAATAGTAGGTAGTCATTTGTATAGATACACTGATTCGCCATGACGCTTGGCAAGGCTGCATGCCAGAGGCTCTAATAGTATAACACCGCCGACTCCCGTGGTTCGGAAGCCGGCGGCGTGATGTAAGATCTTGAGAATTCAAGCGGTCCGCGTGGAGTTCACACGGTCGATCAAGTTTGCGGCAGCGTTTGTGAATGCGCCCCGAGATCGTTGACATCCGTTGTTGTTCCGCCGTTTGAAAGCGCTGCGGGCATGGCCGTCGCTCCCGGCTGACCGAAGCGCACCTTGTGCTGAAACTCCCACGGGTTGTCATTCGAGAGCTTTCCGACCCATGCATTAAACGTCGTGGGGGCGCCGGGCGGAATCGTCTTTCCATCGGTTCCGTGACACGCTGAACAGGCGGTGCCCGTTCCGATTCCCGTCGTGTACAGCGTTTGGCCGGTGGTAGCACTTCCGGTGAATTTGCCTGCCGAGTCGATGATTGTACTCGTGTCGAACTGGTCATCGATCACGAACCGAGTCAGGTTCCACAGCTCGGCGTCCGAGAGACCGGCGGAACCAAACCCATGGCCATTGGTTGTGGTAGTGGAGTCATTCTTCAGTAGATCAAACACAGCCTGCGCCCCCAGCGTCGTCATGTAGATGCCCTTGATGCCGGTCTTGTGGCTGCCCGTCGCATAGGCCCCGCTGACCCCCTTGTAGTCCCATCCGTGGCATTCCTTGCAGCGCCACGTGTCCGCGCCGGTGCGGGTGTTGCTCGTCGTATCCGGTCGAGACGCCCAGAGCGGATGATCGGTCGTGGGTGCGGAGGCGCCGACGACCGTCCACCATTTGTCATACAAGAGGCCGCCGCGAACGAGATCGGCATTCGTAAAGTCGGTCGGCAGCGTGATGGTGGGGGGGCAATTCATGCCGGTCAGGGCGACGAGCCCCAGACTCGCCGACAACAGGGTGATCATACAGAATCTTGTCTTCATGGATGCACTCCTTCTTAACTGGTACGAGGTGTCTTCTGCCGCTGAGGAAACGGTACCCGCTCCCTCTCCCAATCGCCGTTCCACCGAATCATAATGGGCAAACCGCATGCCAACAACGGCAACGTTCCCGCGGGTCGTCTCGACCGTGCGCGCCGTCCGGGATTTCCGGAGCTTAGGGGTCGTCAATCCGGCTCGTCTCGATTCGAATCATCCCCGGATATCGATCAATCGCCCGCAACCAGCACTGCCAGTGCGGATATGGGCGATGAGGG
>JBHHUV010000512.1:0-1616 GCA_046754005.1 Phycisphaerae bacterium
CGCACGCCGCTGACGGTAGGCCTCGGCGCGGGGTTTCCAGTTGTAGTAGTCACGTCGACTGCCGGAGTAGTGGTGGATCCGCTCGATGTCGGTCGTGAACTGACCCAGGAGATCGGCGATCTCGATCACCTTGGCAGGGACGTCGCTCTCCTCCAGGGCGTATCGCCGCCAATCCAAATCAGCATTCTTCATCTCAACAAGACGGCGATACGTCCGGAGCGTGAAGTGTGGCACGGATTCGTGAAATTCATCAAGGAACGCGATGACATCCTCATCGGTCCCGAAGGACCTGGTTTTCGCGAGAATCTCGGCTGACGATGGTGTGAATCGAATCACATTCGCTCGACTTTCAAGTGCCGCCACGTTCGCATTGAGGATCGCGAATGAATTGCAGAGCATCAGGACATGGCTTCGCGTGTGAAAGTAACCAACGCCACCGTCGATTTTTGAGGCTCGCGGATCGGATGAAGCCCACATGATTCGCTTCTCCTCCCGAGTCTCGCAGAGCTGTTTGAGCAGCCCCACATGCCGTGTGTTGGAGAACAGACCATCGATCTCATCGAAGACGACGGGGCGGTTTTTTCCTTCGTGGAGGAGTTCGTACAGCTTCAACGGCGTGATGTGGCCACCGATGAACGACACCTCTTTCTCCCCAACGGTACGGCGGACTTCTTCGGACTTGCCGAGACCGCCGACGGAACAGATCACCAGCATGTTGAGGTGGCCATCCGAGAAGGCTTGGACAAATTCCGTCAGTTCTCGATAGGTCGTGATCGTGATCATCTCGTTCCCGCCTGCACTTCTGCACTTTCAGGTGTTCTTGCTCAGCAATCAGTCCGTGACGATTCGCGCACGGACGACTCCATTGGCGGTCACCGCGGGGGATTACCGCGACCGGTGATGCCTCCCGGCTGTATTCCGGGCTGACCAACCCCCTATTCAGCCTTCAGCAGCAGTTCACGCATCGCCCAGTCGACCGCCAGCGCCATGTGTGGCAGATCACGGGCAGTGAAGCTTTGCACGCGACACCACTGGCCCTGGTCGTTCTTATAGCTCCGCGACAGGGTGAATGTGTAGTATTGTGTCTTGGACTCACCCGCCCCCGATTCCTGGCGCCAGATAGCCGCTTGGACACGATCAAATTTCTTGGTCTCGAGGGGCTGGTTCTCATTGGATTCAGTCATCATTGATTACCTCCGAATAAAGGTGAACACATCACACTATTGACAATAGATGACGGATTGAATACCTTGTCAGTAAATTCTGTTACTGTCTAAATACTACCCAGGATCACTAATGCGATCAGGAACATCACCGTGCAAATCCCGGTGGCGACGGCCCGTTCCGGAGACGGTGGCCAACATGCTGACCATCTCGTCGGGAGCCATATTGGGCCCCTGCCCGGCTTACCTGATGGGCTCATGGACTTTTTTCCACGATTATTTCTGAACCATCGGGTCAGTAAGCGATGAATTGGCGATTGCACTCCGGTAGCAGCACGGGGAATCGTGGAAGATGGCATGGAGGATGGTGTTCGGCTCGGTTTCAGAGTATCGGGAACACTCGTCCCGGTTATGGCCAGATATGCATCCTGAAGTGTCGAAAGGGCGACGTGG
>JBHHUV010000513.1:0-1580 GCA_046754005.1 Phycisphaerae bacterium
GGATGCAATCATGTGAGGTGTGACTTCGTCGTCGTGCCCGGGAATGCTGTCTAGAAGTTGTAATGCTGATTTTGGCTTATCCTCACGCAAGTATACTAATACTTCATTCAAGTCGGCTAATGCATCTTGGCCGTCATGTGCCATACGACTCTGGGTAAATGCTCGTTGTCAGAGTAGTAACATCCGAGTTGATGCCACAGCATCCCAACATCCGGGGCCAACTCAACCCCTTTTTCCAGGATGGTAATCGCCCGATCTTCGCGATCGAGTCCCCGATAAGCGCGAGCCAGGATTTCGAAAGCAGAGGAATGTCTGCGTCGTTTCAGGCGAAGACCGAGTCGAAGGGCGAGCCGGTAATCCTCATCATCGAGGGCATCCATGCCTGCCTCGTAGAGTTGATCTGCAGACTCAGCTTCCGACAAAACACACATCCAGTGATAATCCTACGACGATGAACCGCTCGAGTGATTGAGAATCCGTGCCAGTACCTTCTTCTGGTACACCCGCTGCACCGTCCTCCCCGAGGCGATCTGCCGATCATCGCTGTGGGCTGTCACGTCGCACACCAATTCACGCTCGCTCACCTCTGTTGCCGTCGCGACCACCCGGACGGTCATTCCGATCGGCACCGAGGCGAGGTGGTCGCAGGTCACGTGGCTGCCCACGCCCTCTTCGTCCGGCTCCAGGAAATCCACCAGCACGCGGCGACCGGCGAGTTCCATGTAGTGCACCAGCGTCCAGGTCGCGCAGACACGATGGACCACCTGCCCGTCGAAGGCCGGGCACATCGCCTCGGTGACCTCGAACGTTTCCTCCCGACTGACACCCCGTATGAGATCCGGCTTCAAACCGATGATCACTCCTTCCCCCGATATTGAGCTTTTCAGGGGTATTTGTAACCCGATTCGGCCAATTACGCCAGACGATCTCCGTGTCAGCGGGTGTATGGCGTCCATGACAGTTCGGCGTAATCCGTCCCGAGGGATATGGGTGCGATGCCACGGGTGGTGCGCAGCGAGAGATCGTGGACACGATCTTCTCCCGCACATCTCATCGCCCTGAATGGGCGCATGCACGCTGCCCTCGCCCTTCCAGGGCGAGATGATGAAGTTGCGCACCCAACCCACGGGTTCCGCTGCGCTCCACCCGTGGCCATGCGCCTACGCTCCTCCGGAGCGGAATGCTCGCGTGCCACATATGCCAGCAGGGCGGTCTATCCACCACCTGATGTATCATGGACCTGGTCGTGGTTCATCATTTGATTCACAGCCGGCGTTGCATCCGCTATTGTGGGCTGCCGATCTCGATCAGGTGTGTCTCTGGTATGTCTCTGGTATTCAAACCGATTCATAAGGATCATCATTTTATGGCCTACCGCAATCTGAGCAGAACGATCCTGATTATTCTCGCGCTGATTCCTTTCGCTGCCGCCGGTTGTCAGCTTGGCCCCGCCGCGCTTCGGGTGAGCCAGTCGCAGTACAACAACGCCATTCAGCAGACGAGCGCCGAGCAGCTATTGCTCAACCTCGTTCGGCTGATGTATCGCGAATCGCCCATGTTTCTCGAAGTCGGCTCCGTCT
>JBHHUV010000514.1:0-1547 GCA_046754005.1 Phycisphaerae bacterium
GGAGGCCCGGGGGGTGACGACGTTTCTGCTGAGCCGGCGTGATCCGGCGGTGACGGAGCACGTTCGCGTGGATTACGCCCAGACACCGGCCGGAAAGATCGCCCGGGGGCGGGCGCTGGCCCGCCGGCTGAACTGCATCGGCTGTCACACGATCGAGGGGGGCGGCGAGGCGACGATTCACCAGTATTACACATCCGATACGAACGTCGATGACAACTATCCCTTCGGCCCGCGGTTCAAGCCGCCGCTGCTCTGGGGGGAGGGGGCGAAGATCCAGTACGACTGGCTGTTCCGGTTTTTGAACAACGTGGAGATGCTGCGGCCCTGGTTGAACGCCCGGATGCCCAGCTTCTATCTCACGCCCGAGGATGCGACGACGCTGGTCGAGTATTTCGCGGGTCTCGCACAGGATGAATCGGGTTTTCTGAACGAATACCTGATACCGATCGAGAAGCATATTCAACAGGCCGACGCGATCGGGGGGGATGCCAACTGGTTCGCGCTGGACAAGTTCTCGGATTCGGCCGCGTTTCTCCGGCGCTATGCCCTGACGCACCAACAGGTCGGGCCGTACGATTTCGACACGTCGCAAGCCGCCGACGCGGCCGAGGAATCGGAGACGCTGGCCGACGCCTTCACGAAGGTGACGAGCCGCGGACGATTCCTGGCGAACCTGTTCGACGTGGCCTATCCGTTCTCCGATCCTGAATCGCACGCGATCGACGACGGGCGTTTCAAACTCGGCGAGGAGTTCTTCTTTGATCAGAAGTGTCTGTCGTGCCACGTGGCGGGGGATCCGAGCGTTCCGGGGACGACAACGGAGATCAAGGCTCCGAATTTCGCATTGACTCACAAGCGGCTGCGATATGACTGGCTCTACAAGTGGCTGCAGGATCCGCAGGCGATCCAGCCCGGGGCGAATATGCCTCAGATCTTTCAGGGCGGCACGGCCCACGCCTCGCTTCCGGAGGCTGATCGGAAGAAGAAGGAGGCGAAGTTCTTCGATACGATGGACTTGCAGGCCCGGTTGCTGTTGGATTTTCTGGTTGCGGTGGGTGAGCGTCGTTACACGGCGATTCAGCCCGGGGCATTGGAAGAGGCGGGGAAGGCGGCGGAGGAGGGTGAGCCGGAGTTTGATTTCGACGCGGACGAGTCGGATGCCGAGGAGGAGGAGTTTGATTTTGATTGAGCGAATGAGGTCCATCTCACGGATCAGGGATTTTGATTCGTCCTCACGCACTTGGAGTCCGTTCCGATGATAAGAGTGCGTCCCAAAACCCGTGTCGCAGGTTCGAAACCTGCGACACAGGACTTCTAGGACGCACTCTCAGCAAGGGAAGCCCGGCTGAAGCCGGCTGATGGCGCAATTGGAGTAGCCGGGACCACCGACTGAAGTCGGTGGCAAACAAAACAACAGCCCGGCTGAAGCCGGCTGATGGCGCAATTGGAGTAGCCGGGACCACCGACTGAAGTCGGTGGCAAACAAAACAACAGCCCGGCTGAAGCCGGCTGATGGCGCAATTGGAGTAGCCGGGACCACCGACTGA
>JBHHUV010000515.1:0-1532 GCA_046754005.1 Phycisphaerae bacterium
ACCTTTTCCAGTAGAATCGAGAGTTCGTGCAGGCTGCGTTCAAGTTCGGAGGACGGGTTTGAGGGAACGCGTCGATCAGGGGGTGGTTTGCCAACGCCGAACAATGGTGACTTGAAGAATTGTTCGATCGCCGGCAAGCATGATGATAGGTGCTGGCGATCGTTGAGGAAACACTCAATTGCTGCGACTCCCTTCCCGCGCCGAACATAATCTGGTGTGGGTTTCGATCCCCCCTCACAAGCTATCCTATCCAAAGCATTGTGGATATCAATATTATGTTTGCACTTTCGCAGATAGGCTTCGAGTGCTCGCCAGCCGAATTCCCGAATCGCATCGATCGGATGGCCCGCGAGGACTCCCCCGATCGACGTTGGGCTTTCCTGTTGATAGGCGTCTGAGCCTATGGTGAGTTCTCGGGCAACGCCGGCCGGAATCGACGGTGGATCCTGAAGCAGTTCAATCAGGCGAGTTCGAGACTGGTTGTGTTGGCGATAGTTCAGAAGATCGGTTGCCGCCGCAATCATCGAATCTCCCCAGCGCTTCAATTTCGACAGATCTTCCGGTAAAGCGTCGTCCTTCATCTTCTAATCCATCACACCGAGAGGTATGCCGTGGTCATCCATCGGCATGTCACCCATTCACCATCTGATTACGCTGATCATATTAACCTCCATGCGCATCCAAGCCAGAGGATTGGGTGCGATTGCTTGGGTGTGGTTGCTCGGTGGACGAAATTCCTCCTCGATCCGCCAAGGCGTCGTCGAGCATCGCCCAACCGAACACTATGCTGTCTCTGTCGATTCTTCTATCACCCGGTCTTTGCCACGGCCTCCCGCACCTTCTCCCGGTCGATTTCGGCATACACTTCCGTCACCGACGCACTACGGTGGCCCAGGACGGCGCGGGCCACGTCGATGCCGAATTCCTTCCGAAGCCGTGTTGCCGCGTTGTGGCGGAGCTGATTCGGGCTCCAACGTTGCTCATGCTGCCACTGTTTGGTCTGGTCATCCGTCAGTCCCTCTGGTGGCGGGAATGCTTTGTCACAGGCCCGGTGGATCGCCCGCCGATAGCTGGCCACCGTGTATCGGGTTCCAACCTTCCTGCCGGTCATTCTGCGGTTCGGCTTCTGGTTCGCCCGTCGATGTGTAAGGGCTTTCACGTTTTGTTCGGCCACCGCGTCCTGTGGGCTGAACAGGTATGCGGTCGTGTTGTTCGTAAGGAACCCCTTGATGATCGTCTGGCTTCGTCGGCCGATCTCGATGATTCGATCGCAATCGTGGTGTTCCGTCTTGTGTGTCTCGGGAGCGTAGGTCCAGACGGATGCACTCAAGTCCTCGATGTCGCACGCTCTGAGGATTACGACCTCACCTGGCCGCATGCCCGTCAGGAGTTGGAGATCGATCATCGCCTTGACTTGTCGGCTGACGAGTCCTCGGACCGCCTCGATGGCCTCCGTGAGTACGGGCTTCACCGGATCCGTCTCGCGGGCCTCACTACGGCCACGGGCGAGTCCTTCGACGGTACGGAGGCTC
>JBHHUV010000516.1:0-1515 GCA_046754005.1 Phycisphaerae bacterium
CATGAGTTCTCATGGGATGTCGACGTCACTGGTACCGGAACACAAACGGTTTACGCCACGGTCTATATCTACGACGGATTCGTTGAAGATGTACTTTACACTACTTTGCGAGAGTGTAAATATTTTTGTGTAAGCGGCCATGATGTGTTTTCATTCCCAGGAGGATCATCATGGTCGACAAACGAGACGAAGCGGACAGGCTGATCGATGAGCTATTGGAGGGCAAGAGTCCCGAGGAGATAATCGGCGAGGGGGGGCTTTTGCAGCAACTGACCAAACGGGTGTACGAGCGGGCTCTCGAAGGCGAGATGACCCATCATCTGGGCTACCCGCCGATGGCGCCCGCAGGCAAAAACACCGGCAACTCCAGAAACGGTAAGACCCGCAAGACGGTCAAGACCGACACTGTGGATGTGAATCTGGAGATTCCCCGTGACCGCAACGGGGACTTTGAGCCCCAGCTGGTGCGGAAGCATCAACGTCGTCTGCCGGGCTTCGACGGCAAGGTCCTGGCCTTGTACGCCCGGGGGATGACCACTCGGGATATTCAGGAGCATCTCAAGGAGTTGTATCAGTCGGAGGTGTCGCCGGCGCTGATCTCGGCGGTGACCGATACCGTTCTGGATGATGTGAAGGTCTGGCAGAGTCGGTCGTTGGATGCGGTTTATCCGATCGTGTATCTGGATGCCATTCATCTGAAGATGCGGGAGAGCGGACAGGTGAAGAACCAGGCGGTGTACCTGGCTTTGGGGATCACCTTGGAGGGGCACAAGGAGTTGTTGGGTCTTTGGGTCGGCGAGAATGAGGGCTCCAAGTTCTGGCTCTCCGTCTTAAACGAGTTGAAAAACCGCGGGGTCAAAGATATTCTGATCGCCTGCGTGGATGGGCTTTCGGGTTTTCCCGAAGCGATCGAGACAGCCTACCCCCAAGCGCAGGTGCAGCTTTGTATTGTCCACATGGTGCGGAACTCCCTGAAGTACGTGAGTTGGAAAGAGCGCAAGGCCGTGGCGGCCGATCTGCGGAGCATCTATACGGCATCCTCGGCCGAAGCGGCGGAGCAAGCCCTGGAGGCCTTCGAGAACAAGTGGCAGGCGCGTTTCCCGTCGATCGGCAAATCGTGGCGTTCTCACTGGGTGAACATCATCCCGTTTTTTGGTTATCCGCCGGAGATTCGAAAGGTGATCTATACCACGAATGCGATCGAGTCGATGCAGGCCTCATTGCGGAAGGTGACACGCAAGCACGGTGCGTTCCCGACTGCCGACGCGGTGAGAAAGGTGCTGTATCTGGCTTTACAGCGCCTCGCACAGAAATGGAAACGCCCAATCAAAGACTGGATTGCTGCCTTGAACCACTTCAACATTGTATTCGAGGGAAGAATCTAACCAACATGGACCGGTCGCTTACACAAAATTCTGGACACTCCCAACGCGCCGTGGTGCAGCGGTGTACGTGGCACAAACGGGAGAACGTGATCAGCTATCTGCCGCAACGGGATCAGACGACGTGGCGCCG
>JBHHUV010000517.1:0-1510 GCA_046754005.1 Phycisphaerae bacterium
GCATGAATGCGGCGTAACGGCCTGTTTCGCGGGGCGCCTATAGGGTTCGATTCCCCCCGCCTCCAATTCGTAAGTCTTTTCATATCAAGCACTTACGTGCAGGCAGGGGCGTTTTTGTGTAGTTTATTGTGTAGTCGATTTCCGCGCGCGGCGCATTTCACAGGGTCCGCTGGCTGAAATTCACAGCCGAGCTATTCGCCACGACCTTCGGGACTTTTCCGCGCGAGAACTCGTCATTTCGGGTCGTCGGTCTTAGCAGTGGTGGGCATGGAGCGGGCCAGGTGCTATTCTCGAACAGTGGGACCACACGATCTGAAAGAAAAAGACGACCGGCAGACGCCGTCGACCGCAACCTCGGCGAGACTCGACCTTCCGGTCGATGATCATTACGCACTCCCCCACCGCTTCACCACCGCCTGGCGTCTCAGTTCAAGAGCGGATCACACTTTCGACATGACCGCGATCGGTTCACTTCCATCCGCTCTGTCCGCGCGGCCACTTTGGCCGCTTCGAGTTCCTCGGGAACCTCGTCGCCTGTGCCGAAGTACATCTCGTCCGGGGTCTGCCCTCTGAATGCTGAATGCGGGATGGCCCCATTGTGCTCTGCGATGTAGAAACTCACGAGCTTCTCGACCGCAGTCACCGTATCGAGCGTGTTGAGGAATAGCCACTGGTGCTTGATGGACCGAAACCAAGATTCGATCATAGAATTCGAGAATACGATGTCCGTCATCGCGAGCAGTCTACTGAGGATGCCCGACGTGATCAGCTTGTCCACTGCACTGTTGAAGTTCTCAACTCCTCCGTCGGTGAGCACCGTCGGCGTCTGGTTCACCAGGTCCGCCGACGCGGTGAGGAGCAGTTGGGCGGTGCAGTCCGGGTCGAACGTCGGCGACACCTTCCATGCCAGGATACGACGTGAGAAATTGTCAATGACGCCATGGAGGTAGGCGCGCGTCCCATCGAGCAATCGGATCACCGTCATGTCTACATGCCAGATCTCGTTGGGCCGAGATGCGCGGATCCCGACTTTAGTATGACAGCGCTGGATTCGTCCCGAATCACCGGCAGCGACCCCGAAAACGCCGTTCTTGGATTCGAGGAATCGGCGATCGTGTCCTTCCGGCAAGCGAGTGTGATTGTTTTCGGGGCGCGGGATTCGGCGGAGAGGGGGCGAGCCGCGCCGCGTGCGGGGGGGGGCAGCGTTCGGGGAAGATATAGCCCGCGCCGGTCGGCCGTCAGGACTCGACATCCACCTGGAGGATCAGCGGCAGGTCGTGGCGACGGCGGTGGGTCATGACGGCGGCGGCCTCTCGAACTGCCGTCGCAGCGCCTGAAGCTCCTGATCGCAAATGAAGCCCACGCGGTCCGTCTTGAGCATCTTCGCACACCATGCGATCACTTCGGCTGCCGGTAGGTCGCATTGGTGGAGGGCTTTGAGGACCGAACTGAAACACGCCTCGATGTCCTCGGTCATCAGGCCCTCATCGCTCGATTCGACCTGGTAGCT
>JBHHUV010000518.1:0-1508 GCA_046754005.1 Phycisphaerae bacterium
GCGGTGAGCTTGGCCTGCTGTGTCCATGTGTCGCCGGTGCGGACGAAGATGTAGGCCGAGCCGGAATCGTGACCCGCGTCATCATCGAGAGTTGAACCGATGACGGCGGTGTCGCCGCTGATCGACACGGAGACGCCGAACCAATCGTCAGCCTCGGCATCGCCGGCGTTGAGCTTGGCCTGTTGTGGGAATGGCATAAGATCGCAAACGTCGGGGAAACCATTCGCGTTGCAATCCTGGCTGGTACCGTCGGCTATTTCACAAAAGTCGATGATTCCATTGGCGTTGCAGTCAGAGCTGGTTCCATTGGCGATGTCACAAGAGTCTCGAATACTATTGCCGTTGCAGTCCGCCATTGGCTCGCATTCGTCCGGGATGCCGTCGGCGTTGCAGTCCTCGCTCGTGCCGACCACACAGTCTCCGATGTTGGTGATCGTCTCCTCGAAGCCGAACGAGGTACCCGTTGCGATGAGTACACCGTCGAGAAGCAGGTTGTAGAAACCGCCGCAGCAGATGCCATCGCCGAACACATCGAAGATGGTGAAGTCGTAGCAACTCGCGCTGCAGACGGGCACATCCTGTGCGATCAGCGTATTGGGAAGATCGAGTGGTCCACCGGATGCGACGACGCCGACGGTCTGATCGGTCAATTCCCAGGTCGTTTCCTCGGGGAAAAAATCGGTGGAGATTTCGATGGTGAGGATGGCATCGGGGAGATTGTCGCCCGCGCCGCAGGTGCAGGGGCCGACGTCGCAGATGTCGGGGATGCCGTTGGCGTTGCAATCGATGAGTTGGGCGTTGGATTGGGCCGTGGTGGAGAAGGTGATGCAGGCCAGAATCAGGAAAAAGCCGGCGACGAAGGGTTGTTGGGACATGGTTTAAGCCTCCTTTGCCTTAGTTTGATGATCGTATGTATGTAATCGAATGCGCTCAAACGGTGCCAACCAGATGCCTGGTTGACGGGTGGGATCCAATTCGCCCAATCCGATTCCACTGGTCATGATTCCTGACTTTCAGCCCGCACGGCGGACCCGGAGGGGCTCGGCCGGAGTTATCGAGACCGTTGATGGCCACGTCAATCTCGTGCGCGCCGACCGGTTCCTGCCTCTTGACGCTGCGCGTAAAGGGCAGGCGGGCGCTGCTCGGATTGCTGACGCCTGAAAGACTTTCTCAGCGTTAATTTGTAAATCATTCATCTTGTTTCTCTTCGCATCGTGTGCGATGCGCAGAGCGGGTGTGCTTGTGTGGGAGCAGGCTTGGTCGATCGCTCTCCCCGTGCTGGATCTTCTCGCCAGTCCCGATAACCCATGATTCTATCCCATCATTCGTCGAGATTCAAGGCGTGGTCGATTTGCGGGTGCTGTGGGGGTGTATGACAGTGCGGGATCCAGGGGCAGGTGGTCCGGCCCTCGCCCTTTCAGGGCGAGATGGTGAAGGTGTATGCACCTTATTCCACGGGTTTCGCTGCGCTTCACCCGTGGCCATGCGCCTGCGCTCCTTCGGAGCGG
>JBHHUV010000519.1:0-1500 GCA_046754005.1 Phycisphaerae bacterium
CATCCCGCGGTCTTCTTCTCGCTCGAGATGAGCCGGATGCAGGTTGCCCAGAGGCTGTTGTGTTCCAAGGCTCGCGTCGATATGAACAAGATTCGTCACGCCCGTCTGAACGAAACGGAGATGTCCCAGTTGAAACAGGCAGCCGACGCCATGTGGTCCCGGCCCATCTTCATCGACGATTCGCCGAGCATGAGCATCATGGAAGTTCGCGCCAAGGCTCGTCGTCTGAAAATGCTCGAAGACATCAAGGTCATCTTCGTCGACTACCTTCAACTGATGTGCGATCCGGCCGGAAGGGAAAACAGGCAGCAGGAGATATCAGCCATCAGCCGCGGCCTGAAGGCCCTCGGACGCGAACTCGAAGTGCCCGTCGTCGCGATGGCTCAGCTTAACCGTCAGGTCGAAGGCCGCAGCACCAATCGTCCGAGGATGAGCGATCTGCGCGAGAGCGGCGCAATCGAACAGGATGCCGACGTCGTTATTTTGTTGCACCGCGAGGAGTATTATGCCGACAAGAAATCCCCCGAAGCCCTGGCGGAGGTGAAGGGCAAGGCGGAACTGATTATCGACAAGCAGCGGAACGGTCCGACCGGCGTTGTTCAACTGCACTTCACACCGAAATATACACGGTTTGACAATGCCGCCGCCGACTACATTCGCGATTACGGGGATGAGGGGTATCAGGCGGGCATGCCCTACGATGGCAGTGGTTCGTTCGGCGCGGATGACGACACGCCGTTCTGAGAAGACGTGTCATCCGAAACATATGCGCCGTATTGAATCGAGTGATCGGGGTGTGGATGTTGGCATGATTAACCCTGATCCACACGATCAACAGATGGGTCAGATGACCCATCCTACGTCGACTTGATCAACCACAACAAACAACGGCAACGCACCGGCGGGACGCCGATGCTCCCCCGCTGTCAGCGTGCATGGAATGGAGTACTGGCGGCGATCACCAGGCACGCGCGATCGATTAAAAGGTGCAGCCGAAGACGGAGCCGAGCAGTTGGGATGCGACGGGCTTCGTGCCGCCGAAGACGCCCGCGAACGTCCAGATCACGTCGATAAAGTTCTGATAAATATCAACCCAGGGTGCAATACTGTCACATAGCAGATTAGTCATGGTCAGTTCTCCATACTCGTTTCGGTTGTAGGAACCCCGCATCCCTGCACGTCGGAACGATCCATTGAGCACGGGCGCAACGCGAACGCCACCCATATATTGAGATCGGCATCGAACGTGCAATAAGATCAGCCGAACACGCTTGCCAATGTTGGTAATGGCGTTTTTTTTCAGCCCATGTCCGATAATGGATGCAACCTGTTCTCTCTTACTCAATTGGCATGTAGAGCCGTAAGCCCTGATAATGAACGAAGTTACTTGATCCATGGGAGTCTGTTGAATGAAGGTTCTGGTTACTGGAGGTGCCGGTTACGTCGGCAGCCATACCGTCCGTGCCCTGTTGGGGGCCGGTCACGAAGTTGTCGTGCTGG